>NZ_BAEB01000018.1:0-55133 GCF_000241225.1 Acinetobacter sp. NBRC 100985
GGTGTTTTTATTATTTAATTACAAAAACTGGGTTGGTATTGATATACAAACTGGGTCTTGGTCGCTGTTGAACTCGGTGCATTATATTGCGTTAAACCCTTTAAAGCACTAAAGCTTAAAGCAGCTCGTGCCACGACTTTTTTGGTGTAATCCGCATTTGCATCTGCATACTTAAATGACACCTCAACTACAGCAGGCTTCAATCCTGTATAAGGCATTTGGGTATACCACAAGCTCATTTCCAAATCGGCATCAAACTCGCCCAAATCAATGGTTGCGCCATCATATTTACGTTCATAAATAGTTAAACCACCAACCTGTTGTAAGCTCTGACTATTACTAAAAGTGTAATTATTTTTAAAGCCCGTAAATAAAGTATTAATATCTTCAAAATCATTGATCGTTCTTGACGTTGGAACTGTCGTAGACTTGCTTGCAACCACAAGAAAACTCAAATTATCTTTACGGGTAATATCATCTTCAAGCTTGGTTTTCGCACCTGATACGCTGCTGCTCATATCTTCAAAATCAGTAATGTAGTGATCATAACCACGATATTTCAAAGTAACTTCTTTCGCGCCATTTTCGATACGCTCTCTAAAACTATAGCCCATATTATTTAGTGGGCAGCTTCCTTGAGTATCATAAAAGCGGACTTCGCGTTGCGTATCGAGACTCATATTCCCTGTGACATTACGGCTAATTTTATTTTCAATCGCTGTTTTCGCCTGAGAAAAGTAGCTATTTATATTACTTGCTTCATTACCATAACTAAAATTGTTGGGATCTAATAATAATTTGTACTCGCGAGAAGTCACTTTAGGTGAAGCGTAGCTAAGCGATGGCAACACAACAATAGTGAGTAAAGTCATCAAGGTCAGTTTATTTATTTTCATCTTGGTTCTTCTTAAAAAAGTGAATTAAAAAAGCCCAAAAGTTTTTGCTTTTGGGCTTCAAGTATTGTTATGGATTGAACAGATTCAACTTATCAACGACATATAAGGTTGGTGTATCGACACGCATACGCGCATTATCCAAATATTTTTGCTCTAAACCATTGTCATTTCTCCAAAGACCCATGTCATCATCATTCAGCACACCAAGATGCTGATGATCAATCAACCATAAGCCTTCCATTTTGTCATGTGCATAACTCACTCGTTTGCCCATATCCAACACTAAGATTTTGCTGACAGGTTGAATATTTAAGGCTTGTAAACCCTCCCACCCTTGAGTCAAAACATACTGTTCTAGTGTTTTGCCTGCGATGGTCAAACCTAACTTTGGATCTTGCTGTAAGTCACCTTGAGCCGCGACATTTTCTAGATTGGTGGCATCCTTCAGATCAATACGATATACATGTTTCATGATATTCGGATCGTCTTTGAGGAAGTTACCATCACGCTCAAGTACCAAAAACTCATGATCATTAATCGCGACAATCGCTGAGTTTGAGTTTGCTGCAATTTCTTGGCGATAAAGATATTGAGCAACCTTACCCGTCTCTAGGTTGATCGTCACAATACGGGTCAGCGTTGATTTATTGACTGCTTTGGTTGGCAGATTCATGGTGGATTGCATAATCCCAACCAATGTTTTTTGGTCAGGTGTAATCGTTAAACCTTCCATTCCACGATTGGCACGGCGATAACTAAACTCTTGCGGCAAGGTAAGCGTATTACGGGCATCGTTCGCAAAAGGATTGATACGACCAATCTCTTTACCGTTAGCATCATAATGAACAATATGAGGCCCATATTCATCACTAACCCAGAATGTGCCATCTTTCAATGCAGCCAAACCTTCACTATCAAGACCATAGTCATCCAACTTGATCGGATTCGTCACAGAATCATAAGGCTTGCTTGAATCAACAGTAATCACATGACCATTGATGTCGTAAGGAGTTTCACCAGTGCCACCGAGAGCAGCAGTATTCGGTAAGCCCGTGATATTTTTTCCATTACGATCTTTCAATAAAATCGTTTTGATCAGTTTGACTGAACCATCATCTTGTGCCTCAAACAAACCAATTTTAGGAACATAATCTGGAAGCGGGAAAATCTTACCCGCCCCATGAACACCATCATCATAGTCAGCATTTGGACCACGATCGGTAATCGCATAAAACTGTTTTTTATTCGTGGGATGTGCCGCAACGTCAGAACCAAAGCCACCTTGACGAAGGGAAAATGGGCTATCAATGGTTGTACCATTGGGCTGAAAGCTCGCTAGAATTTCATAAGGTAATGCAATGCCTTGTGCAAATAAGTTTGCACCACACTGTACCGAACTTTGCTCGATTTCATTGGCATCCAATTGACCATTTTTGTTTTTATCTAGACCACTTTCAATACGCGTTCCAGCGCTCCAGCAATCATCATTACCCAACGCTAAAGGCGTTTGTTGAATCAAGCTGTTTAATCCATTTTGACCATTATCCCCATCAGAACATGCAGTCAATACAACCATCGAAGCCAATAAAGCCAAAGTGAGCGGTGTTTTTTTCATTGTTTACAAACATCATTGCCAAAGAGCCTTCATGCTAAGAAGCAAAAATGACAATCCCATGAACAAAAGATCACCAATCTATGACAACCGACGATGTGAATAAGTTTAAACTTATCCACAACTTGCCGCTTTTATCATCGGGTTATGGTTGTTGATAAACCCAAAGACTGGTTTTTTCCAAAGCTTTTCTTAAGTCCGTTTCTTGAATATCCCACTTTTGGATGAGTTGCATTAGCTGTGAAGTATTCAGCGGTTCTGTTCGGATAAAGTCCAACATTTCTGCGGACATTTCTAATTTTTGCGCCAACCATTTCCATCTTAAAATCATTCGCAGTACAGACAATGGTACATATTGCGTCGGTGCTTTTTGTTTCACTTGTGCGGCGATAATATTCAACATTTCAGCAAGAACAAATCGCTGTTGATGTGCAACCAAGAGTTCACGCTGTATTAAGCTTGGCTCAGTAGCGGCATGACTGATCACTCGCACAAGATAGTCGACGGTCACAAGTGGTAAATAGTGTTGTGGTGTCGCAGGAATGGCACTCATTTTTTTACGTTTTAATAAATCGACCATATGCGCCATCGGTTGGTTTACAGGGATTTCGCCTGTACTTGCATCTCCAACAACCGTTGCTGGATGAATAATCGTCCAATCTAAGTTCAACCGCCTAGCTTGTGAAATCCATGCATAATGTGCCTCTATTTTCGAAGCTTCATAAGCGCCTTGACGGGCATAGATCTGTTGCCAGTTACTTTGCTCAGGTGATGCTGAATCTATCCCGATCTGCTGCAAATGTTGCTCCAAAGTCAGCATAAATCCTGAAACATGAACAACACGTCGTAACTGACAATGTTGCTGCATACAACGCAGTAAATTTACAGCACCTTCAACATTCACAGCGCGGGCTTGTTGCATACTGAGATTCCATGCAAATAAAGCACTTCCATTGTAAAGCGTATTGACCGTACTCAATTTCTGCCAATCGGACGTCGATATTGCAAGGTCTGGTTGGGTAATATCACCTTGAATGTATGTGAGTTTTTCTAAAGAAACTTTTCGTTGAATGAGCCATGTCTCTAGCTCTGCTTGTTGTTTCAGTTTTTGACGTAATAATGCAAAAACCTGATGTCCTTGCTGCAATAACTCAGCAATTAAAAAGCGCCCAATAAAACCTGTAGCACCTGCAACAAACGCAATTTGTGTCTGCTGCTTATTTAAATCTTTATTTTCCATTGTGAATGACTCATTTTATTCAATGTAGGAATAGGCTAAAGGATGGAGTACACTCAATGGTCAAGATGTTTTTTAAGCAAATAATAAAAAAGGTGATGAAATGTTGATTGGTGAACTTGCAAAACAAACTGACCTCAGTCGAGATACCATTCGCTTTTATGAAAAAATGCAGTTGATTCATTCAATCACCCGCAATAATGGTTATAAAGATTATCCAGAACAAACACTTCAGCAAGTCCAGTTAATTCGTACAGCAAAAAACCTTGGTTTCTCACTCCATGAAATTAAGCAAATCTTAGCAATGACGGCGCAACAAGAAATTCCTGCAGATCAAGTACACACCATCTTCCAAGAGAAAATCGATGTGATTGACGAAAAAATTGCTCAACTTAATAAAATTAAACTGATGCTGAGCCGATTTACTCAAGGAGAGCCTTGTCCATTACGACAGGATTGTCCTATTCCTGAATTAAATTAACTATTTTTCATAAAATTAACTTTTCCATATTGACCCTACTGCCCAGCCTCATGTTTTTTAAATAATTATTCAAAAATGTCCTGATTATCATCATATAAAAATACAGTCATAAAAAGCATACAAAATAGTGTCATTTTCATGCTTTTTTAGCTGTATATAACACTCTGCAAAGATTCAGTTATCGAATCTTGCTTAGTCGAGAAAGGAACATACATATATGAGTCAGACATATAGCAAGGAAGAAAGAACGAGTCGCATCAAAGGCATTGTGGGTGCGGCATCAGGGAATTTAGTGGAATGGTTCGATTTTTATATTTATGCCGTTTTTGCTGCCTATTTTACTCATGCACTGACTGCTCCAGATATGGAGCCAACCACCAAAGCGATTTATGTGTGGGGTGTATTCGCCGCTAGCTTTTTTATGCGCCCGATAGGAAGTTGGTTATTTGGGCGAATTGCCGACCGGCATGGTCGCAAAAAGTCTATGGTGATCTCTATTTGCTTAATGGCACTCAGTTCATTTCTATTTGCGGCATTACCAACTTATGATCAAGTCGGCATGCTTGCGCCATTCTTATTGCTCATGGTTCGTTTGTTACAAGGTCTATCCGTAGGTGGTGAATATGGTGCCGTTGCAACTTACATGAGTGAACTCGGTTTGAAAGGGCAACGTGGTTTTTTTGCCTCGTTCCAATACGTAACACTCTCAGGCGGTCAGCTACTTGCCAGCTTGCTAGGTGTTATTTTGCTGGGCTTTATGACGGAACAGCAACTGAATGATGGTGGTTGGCGTATTCCATTCGTGATCGGGGGGATTGCAGCACTACTCTCTTTAGCTGCTCGAAGCCGCTTAGAAGAGACCTTATCGCATGAAGATGCTGAACGTGAAGAATCAGGTAGTTTGGTCGCGTTGTTAAAGCAACACTGGAAGACTTTCCTCTTGGTGGTTGGTTATACCTCAGCAGGTTCACTGACTTTTTACGTAGTGACGGTCTACTCTAAAACTTATCTCACCAATATCGGGATTGAAGGTAAAACCGTTGGCTTTATCATGACTGCGGCATTATTCGTATTTATGATTGCTCAACCATTCTTTGGTATGTTGTCAGATCGAATTGGTCGTCGTGCATCGATGTTGTCATTTAGCTTATTGAGCGCAATCTTTATCTATCCTGTCATGGTCATTGGTATGCGCAGTTTTGTTGATTCGCCAGTGATTATTGCCTTGTTACTGATCTTCTTAATGATGCTGCTAAGTTTCTACACGTCTATCAGTGGCTTGGTCAAAGCAGAGATGTTCCCGCCTCATGTCAGAGCCTTAGGGGTCGGATTCTCTTATGCAGTCGGTAATGCCTTGTTTGGCGGTTCAGCACCTTCCGTTGCCTTGTTATTTAAAGATGCAGGCATTGAAAACACTTTCTTTGTTTATGTAATCATCATGCTCATTATCTGTTTCTTCTGTAGTTTGGCGCTGCCGAAAAAACCTGCCTATTTAGAACATGATCACTAAATAAATTCTGCCCTCATCCAAACCACTTTTGCTCGACAAAGGTGGTTTTTTATTGTCCCGCTTTTTCCAGATATGGATTGAGATTGACTAAATGCTTAAAGCCACTCTGAACGACCATTGCTGTACGAGACTGAGGACGTGTAAATGCTTCATGCTGGGTAAATTCGATCATGTGTTGATTGAAGTCTAAACGTGGATATTGTTGAAATAATTGTTTTCTAAACTGGGGCGAAAATTCAAAACCTCGGCTTCCAATCACATCACAACTTGCTGCTTGTTGGAGTAAATGTGCTTCAACGCCATCATCAACAGCCACATAAGGATTCATGTGCATACTAATCGCATCAAACAACTGATCAACACGCGGTATCTGCCAACCTTGCTCAATGGACCAATCCTTAGCAGCATAAGCGCCCTGCCCAGCAAAACAACGACAAGTTTCATGATGGTGATAATGTTGTTCGGTCATCCCTAAATCATGTAATAAACAAGACACCGCCAATAATTCAGCATCATGTTTTAAATGCTGCATCTTGGAAAATGCAACGGCATAATGCCAAGTCCTTAAACAATGATTCTGTAAACTCACTGAACTACAAGATTGCATCTTTTCGATTGCCTGTTTGACATCATTGCTATCAGGCAAAAGTAGATCGTCTAAGCTCAGCCCCAACCGAGCATTTGACTGAGTTCGACCTGCTAAAGCATACATTTTTATACTTTGTTTGAGGACTGGAAATAAGCTATGACTCAATAGCTGCATCCGATCTTTTAAGGATAAGTCACCTAAAGTCTGTGCCATCCATGCTTGTCTGCCAATGTGCATTTTTATCACCCACAAAATTAGAGTAATTACTCTAATTTTAGTTTTTACTGTAAATCGCTTTAGTTGTCAAAACATTAAAGGATCATTCTAGCAATGGACAGCAAGCTCACTTTTCAGCAGATCATTAAGCCAATCAATGAAGTCCTGAAAATATTCTGGACGATATTGACGGTCTGTAAGCAAAATATTGACAGGTAGTTCCGAGCTAGGAACGTGTTCAAATAAGCCCTGTAATCGACCTTGTTGTACATAATTTTTCGCATCAAACGCTGGAATTTGGATAATGCCCAATCCTGCTAAACCCGCTTGAATATAGGCTTCTGTATTTTCAATCAATAAACGATATGGCATTTTGACGCGATGATTTTTAAATACTAATTCGCTCAGCTCTCGATAATGCTTGGCAACATGATAATCGACGGCAAAATGCTGTTGCAGCTCATCAAAATCTTTAGGAATGCCAAACTCAGTCAAATATTGCGGAGCAGCCAATGTCCAAATTTCAGTTTGACAAATCGGCTTGATCAGTAAATATTCATCTTGTATCTGCCCGACTCGAACGACACAATCAAGTTGTTGTTCAATCAAATTTGAAAAATCATCACTGCCATTAATCAGAACTTTCACTTTTGGATAACGTTGATAAAACGCTTTTAAATTTGGAATCAAAACTTGAGTGGCTAAACGTTTCGGCATCCCAATGCTAATTTTACCTTCCTGACTGCGTACCTGCGTTTTAAAACGATTGAGCTCTTTTAATTGCGCTACCAAACGGATTGCTTCTTCATAAAACAAACTGCCCTCATGCGTGAGAGCCACCTTACGAGTCGTGCGATAAAACAACAGCACTTCATATTCCTTTTCTAGCGCTTGGATCGCATAGGTCACATTGGAACGTGGTAAGCCTAATTGCACCGCGGTTTGTGCAAACGATTGCTTCTCTGCCACCAAACAGAAGATTTTTAAACGGTCTATTTTATCCATTTTATTATTCAACTTTTCTGCACAATCAGTTCAATACTAACAACTATTTCAGACAAATAAATTCCTTTAGCATCATTTCATAGATAACATCATGAGGAAGAATAAATGTCACAACATCATCTCAAAGGCAAAACCGTACTAATCACTGGCGGCGCAAAAAATTTAGGTGGTTTAATTTCACGTAAATTTGCTGAACAAGGTGCAAACTTATTAATTCATTACAATAGCACTGCAACCCAAGCAGATGCCGAGGAAACACTAAAAGCAGTCCAAGCATTCGGGATCAAAGCGATTTTGGTTCAAGCTGATTTATCCAATATTCAAAATATAGAACAACTTTTTATACGAGCTAAAGCAGAGTTTGGTGGTGTGGATATCGCGATTAATACCGTCGGACGTGTGCTCAAAAAACCATATTTAGATACCACTGAACAAGAGTTTGATGGAATGAATGACATCAACAATAAAATTGCCTATTTCTTTATCCAATCAGCAGGCCGACATCTCAATCCAAATGGAAAAATTTGTACCATCGTCACCAGTCTATTGGCGGCCTACACAGGACTATACTCAACCTATGAGGGTTTAAAAGCGCCAGTCGAACACTACACTCGTGCCGCATCTAAAGAGTTTGGTGAACGTGGTATTTCAGTCACTGCTGTTGCCCCAGGCCCAATGGATACACCGTTCTTCTATGGGCAAGAAGCACCTGAAGCGGTGGCTTATCATAAATCGGCATCTGCATTAGGCGGATTGACTAAAATTGAAGATATTGAACCATTGGTTCGCTTCTTAGTAACAGATGGATGGTGGATCACAGGACAAACTATTTTTGCCAATGGTGGTTATACCACACGCTAAGAGGTGCAAATTTAAAGCTTGGGTTCATGCCATTCATGACCCTAGTTTCTTTAATTCAACCAAAAGACCAAAGCGTAAAAACATGCCAAACTGAGAATAATCGTCGCTAAGGTATGTCGTACCGTATAAGCAATTCCAATTGTTAAGACTGTGGCAAGAAAATAAGGGTTTAGTAATGTCGAACGAAATACGCCTTGCTCATCCATAAAGACAATCGGTGTCGCAATTGCGGTGAGTAAACAAGGTGCTGAATATTGCAATGATTGTTGAAACCACTTCGGTAAACGTAAAGGAATATTCGGTTCAAGCAGAATATAGCGATTCATAAAAACGACGAGCGCTAGAATAATCAGAAGAAACCAATTCATGCCGCACGCTCCCGAAGATTCTGCAAACAAGTCGCGGTCAGCATCCCAATGACACCCGCTAAAATTGCCGCACTTTTAATTCCTAGACTCAAAAACATAATCGTAAGTACTACAGACACCATCACGCCAACGAGCGTATTGAGGTTTTTAATAAACGGAACTACGATTGCGATAAATGTCGCAACAATCGAAAAATCTAAATGATATTGATCTAAATTTGGTACGGATGCAGCGAGCAATACACCACAAATACTGAATAGTACCCAACATAGATAAAAACAAATACCTGCACCCAATAAATAATAAATATAGTGTTGCTGTTTTTTGATACTGACCGCAAATAGCTCATCTGTGAGTAAAAAACCAAGCATAAGTCGATGCTTCAATGGCTGCTTAGAAATATCATCTCGTAAATACAACGCATATAAATAATGCTGTGTCGTAATCAGAAACACCGAAATAATAATCGTCAACGCAGGTGTACCCACCATCACTAAACCTAGCGTCATCAATTGCGCTGCGCCTGCAAAAACTAATGCCGACATACCGATTGCTTGCAGCGTGGTTAGCCCAGCTTGAATCGCCATTGAACCCGCCAATAATCCCCAAGGTAAAACGGCAAAACACAGGGGGAGAATTTTGATCACACCATTGAGAAATGCCTTGGATTCAGACATTGGGGTGTCATCTATGCTTTCAGTTAACATCAAAATCACAATTACTCGTCGAACAGAACATAACTATGCCAAACTTCAACATAACCGAATTGTATAAAATTGCTGTTTTATTTGAGGTAGGCGATATAACCGCCCGGTGTAATACCGAAAGTTTGACGGAAATGACGGCTAAAATGACTTTGATCAGAAAAGCCACACTGTTGCGAGACCTCTGATAAATTTAGTCCTTGCCTCAATAGCTTTTGTGATTTCTGTAACCGCGCTTGGATTAACCATGCATGGGGTGAGAGTCCAACATGCTTTTTAAACTGGCGTAGAAAATGCCACTGACTGAGATTTGCCATTTCCGCAAGTTCAGCCAATGAAAACTCTTGTTCAGGCATACTTGCCATCAGTTCTTTAATCTTTAATATACGTTGCTTCGCATTGGTAAGATCAGCAACCGTGGGACGTACTTGACTATATTTAGAGACAAGCCATGCTATTGTTGATAAAAATAAAGTTTGTTTGAGCAAAGTATTGCTCGGCTGTTCAAGCAGATCGAATAGCAAACGAAACTGTTGTGCCAAACCTTCATCATGTAAGACCGCCTCTCTAAACCACGGTGCTGTCCCATGAATCGTGGTGAGATCTCGTGTTAACTCATGGAAAACTTCTGGTGTTGGATAAATCGCTCGATAACGCCAACCCGTTTCTACTGCAGAAGATCCTGTATGGACTTCATCGGCATTCACCAAAATGATATCGCCTTGTGGTGCAACATGATTGCCACCCGTACGATAAAAGCGTTGTGCGCCCTCTTCAATGACACCAATACAAAAACCTTCATGAACATGACGAGAAAACTCCTGTTGAAAGTAACTGGCTTTCAACATTTCTAAACCACCGAGTTCTTCAAGGTGTAAATAATCCACTTGTTCTCGAGGTCTACGCGACATCACGACCTCCTAAGGCATGTATACATCATTGCAGGTTAACGCGATTGCATGAAACTTATAGAATAAAATTGCTGTTTTTCAAAATCCAGTACATTCAACTCATCCCCAAGCTCATCATACTGCTATATTTTTCCCAATAAATTTATTAAACCATCAATATATATTTGAACAATTATATTTATTACATTCCAATATAAATAAACGCTTCTATTTTAAATGATTAAAAAAATATTTTAATTTTAGATAAAAATATTTTAGAATCCGCTGATAATTTATTCAATAAATTGTAATAAAACGAATAGCTAAAATATTGTGAGAATTTCATGTTAAATCAGTTACAACCGAAAAAATTAACCTCTTTGAGTTATGCAATTGCATTAAGTCTTTCTATGTTGGGTGCAGCTTCAGCGCCAAGTTATTCATTTGCTTCAGCATCAACTGAAGAAACCACCGTGCATAATACGCAAACTCAACAAGCTGAAGAAAATCCGATGTCAAAACTAGATTGGCATTTAGGTCCTAAAAAAGAAAATGTTGCCAATGTCGCGACATTAAATACGCTCAAAGATGAAGGATTTTTAGATCCCGTTAACTCAGATAAATTTCTAGAATTAACAGGCAATCTTACCAGTGGCAGCACCAATATTCTTGTTGCTCCAGATAATTCATGGTGGGCAACATTTGATTTTGATCCCGCTGGATATGTAAAAGATGATGAAAAAATAGATGCAGATGCATTATTAGAACAGCTTAAAGCCTCAGATGAGCCATCGAATAAAGAACGTGAGCGTTTAGGTTTTCCAAAACTTTATACCGTGGGTTGGGCGGTGCCGCCACATTATGACAATCAAACTAAACGTTTAGAATGGGCATTGAAAATTCGTGATGATAATAATTCAGAAGCAATCAATTACACCATTCGTATCTTAGGTCGTACAGGTGTAACCAGTGCCACACTCGTTTCTGATGAAGAAGGACTAACTCAAAATATTGATGCCTTTAAATCAAGTTTAAAAGGATTCGAATATAACTTTGGTGAGAAATATTCTGAATATCGTGAAGGTGATAAAGTTGCAGAATATGGCTTAGCCGCTTTAATTGCGGGTGGTGCAGCCGTTGTAGCAACTAAGAAAGGCTTCTGGGCAGCAATTGCAGCCTTTTTTGCGGCAGCATGGAAATTTGTTGCTGTGGGTGTGGTTGCTTTGGGTGGATGGATTAGCTCTTTATTCAAGCGAAATAAATCATAAATGCATTTACCCTTAGAAATACTGATCATTATCGGGTTATATGGATTTTATCTTTATGACTCTGCTCGTCTATATTTTTTTAATGAATTCAATGTGACTAAGGGTATTCGCTCAAGCTTTAAATTCCAACACATTACGAAATCATTTAGTTTTTTGAGTAAGTATTTATTTATTCCTAATATGTTCTTTTCGTATCAATTGATATTTAGATGTGCTTGGAAAATAAAACAATCCATACCATCAGATCAGTCCACAGATGTCGACTCTATTCTATTGATTAGCAAAACATTGAGACCACTACAATGGACTAATATGTTGATATCATTATTAACACTGGTCTTACTCCCTCTGTTGTTACTACTCAAATTAAGTTATTTACCTTTAGCAATCACAATTATTACGATCTATATTCTTAATATCTCATCTTTACTTTTTGTTATTTTAAAACGGAAATCATTACAACTGTCTTGGACTAAAATTTTCCAGTTTTCCCTCGATATATTGTTATGCCCGCCTTTCGCGTTAAACCTATTACGCAAAATTGGCTTAAATTATCACATTCAAATGGAAGGGATTGCTCTTGCAGAAAAGCTGCTAAACCCTACAGATTACCAAGTGTTTTTAGAACAGATTATTTTAGATATTAATCATTTAAAAACATCAACCAATGATAAAAATTTAACGTACTTATTATCCAAAGAAAAGCTTTTACGTTCATCACTCAACGCCAATAAAGAATAAAAAAACCTTCCCGAAGGAAGGTTTTTAGGGACTCAATTCAATTACTTAGAGCCTTTGATTCCTGCTTGCAATAACAAAGCACCTAAACCACCGATTTTTTGCTCTTGCGGTTTTTCAGTTTTTGGCTTGTTATTTTGTGGACGCTTAAAGTCGCCCTCTTTACGTGGTGGGCGTTGACCTTGTGGTTTACGCTCAGTACGGTCTTGCTGTGGACGTTGTTGACGCGGTGCTTTTGCTGGAGCAGCACCTTCAGCACGCATACTGAGGTTCACACGGTTACGTTCCACATCGACCTGCATCACACGTACTTGTACGATTTGACCCGGTTTTACCACTTTATGCGGATCTGAGACAAACTCGTTTGCAAGTTCAGAGATATGCACAAGACCATCTTGATGTACACCCACGTCAACGAATGCACCAAAGTTCGTGACATTAGTTACGACACCTTCAAGCTGCATACCTTCAGTCAATTGCGCAACTTCAGTAATGTCTTCACGGAACTTCGCAGTACGGAACTCAGGACGTGGATCACGACCTGGTTTTTCCAATTCTGCTAAAACGTCTTGAATCGTCGGTAAACCAAATTTGTCATCAACAAACTCATCTGCTTTAACCTGACGAATAATCTCGGTATTGCCAATAATGTCTTTAACCGTAGTTGCTTTCGCTGCAACGATTTTTTCTACCAGACCATAACTTTCAGGGTGAACAGCTGATGCATCCAATGGTTCAGAACCATCTTGAACACGTAAGAAACCTGCCGACTGTTCAAAAGTACGCTCACCTAAACGTGGCACTTTCTTCAACGATTGACGGTTATCAAAACGACCATTTTCTTTACGATATTCAACGATCTGCTGTGCAATTGATTTATTTAAACCAGCAATATAAGCCAAAATCGCAGGTGAAGCTGTATTCACATCTACACCAACAGCATTCACACAGTCTTCAACTACTGCATCCAAAGTTTTTGCTAGACCCGTCTGGTTTACATCGTGTTGATACTGACCAACACCAATTGATTTTGGATCAATTTTAACGAGTTCAGCCAATGGATCTTGTAAACGACGTGCAATCGAAACTGCACCACGAATCGATACATCAAGATCAGGAAGCTCCTGCGCAGCAAGCTCACTCGCCGAATAAACCGATGCGCCTGCTTCGCTGACAGTTACACGCGTCAATTGCAGATCCGTATTCGCAGCCATCATTTCAGCAACAACGGCTTCTGTTTCACGACTCGCAGTACCATTACCAATCGCAATAAGTTCCACGTGGAACTCTCGACATAAACGTGCGAGTTCAGCAATCGAACCTTCTTTATCTTCTTTCGGTGCAAATGGATAAATCGTGCTATGTGCCAACACATCACCCGCATCATTTACAACAGCGAGTTTCACGCCAGTACGAATACCAGGGTCAACACCTAGAGTTGTACGACCACCCGCAGGTGCAGAAAGTAATAAATGACGTAAATTTTCCGCAAAAACATCCATAGCTTCTGCTTCAGCAGCCAAGCGCTTATCCGTCAGCAATGAATGCTCAATCTGAGGACGAATCTTACCTAACCAAAATAATTTTGCAGTTTGTTTTAAATAATCTTGGCGGCTTTGTGGTTGAATTTGTTCAAGATTATATTCAACTTCAATACGAGCCAATGGAGCTTCATCTTCGCCATCTACTTTTAAACCAAGTACATTTTCTTGACGACCACGTAACATTGCCAATAAGCGATGAGAAGGAACTTTATTCAGATTTTCTGAGAATTCGAAATAATCACGGAACTTCTTGCCGACTTCTTTCTTTTCATCAGAAGCAACTGCACTTTTTAGAACAGCAGTTTTTGCAAAAGTTTGTTTTAATTCAGTCGTTAAGGCAATATTTTGTGCCCAATCATCGATCAAAATATGTTGGATTGCATCCAATTGACTCTCAACATCTGGATAATCTTCGTGGCTAAAACCAGCCAAAGCTTCTGTTGGATCAACTTGTTCTGCAATTATCTTTTCAGCGATTGGACCTAAGCCCGCTTCTTTTGCTTTAAATGATTTACTCGTACGTTTCGGACGATACGGTGCGTAAATTTCTTCTAATGCATTTTTAGTTTCTGCTGCATTTACACGCGCCAGTAAGTCATCGCTTAATTTATCTTGTTCTGTTAAAGATTGGATCACTTTCTCACGACGCTCGTATAAATCACGTAAATAGGCTAAACGTGTATCGAGTTGACGTAATTGAGTATCGTCTAAGCCTTGCGTGACCTCTTTACGGTAACGTGCGATAAAAGGAACACTAGCGCCTTCATCAATTAAACGAATAGCAGCTTCTACTTGGTTTGGACGTACGGCAAGTTCATTTGCCAACTGCTGAACTAAGTCAGTCATCGTGATTGATTCCACAAGGGTTAAGTCTAAAAGCACTGATTATAAAGTCCACGGCTATAAAATCCACCATTGTTTTTTTGAATATTTGGCGAGTATTTTTTGCAAATTGATGAATGTTTCTAAAATATCGACATTTTTTACTCTAAATATTGAAAAATAGATTGTTTGTCATAATTTTACCTGTATATATTTGGTATCTATCTCTTGATTTTATTGGCAATATTTGTTGCTTTATAACATAGCCAAACCTGTGCAATGAATCGTATACTCCCAAGCATTGCATAATGACGATGACAATAAACGATAAAGGAGCACATCATGAGTTTAGTTGTACCTGCTGAATCGACGGAAACCGTACACCATGAGACAGATCGTGTCGAACGCATTTTAGTGGTCGATGACGATGTGCGTTTGCGTACGCTTTTACAACGTTTCCTAGAAGACAAAGGTTTCGTCGTAAAAACTGCTCATGATGCAACACAGATGGATCGTTTATTACAACGTGAGTTGTTCTCGCTGATCGTCCTCGACTTTATGCTCCCTGTAGAAGATGGTTTAAGTATCTGTCGTCGTTTGCGTCAATCAAATATTGATACCCCGATTATTATGCTAACTGCACGTGGCAGTGACTCTGACCGTATTGCGGGTCTTGAGGCAGGTGCAGATGACTATTTACCAAAACCATTTAACCCAAATGAATTGTTAGCGCGTATTCGTGCCGTATTACGTCGCCAAGTCCGTGAAGTACCAGGCGCACCAAGTCAACAAGTTGAAGTGGTCAGCTTTGGTCCTTGGGCGTTAGACCTTTCTACTCGCACTTTAACCCGTGAAGGTCAAGTGGTTACACTTACGACGGGCGAATTTGCCGTGTTAAAAGCGCTTGTGCAGCATCCACGTGAGCCATTAACTCGCGACAAACTGATGAACTTGGCACGTGGCCGTGAATGGGGCGCAATGGAGCGTTCAATTGACGTTCAAGTTTCTCGTTTACGTCGTCTAATTGAAGACAACCCTGCCCGTGCACGTTATATCCAAACTGTTTGGGGTGTAGGTTACGTTTTTGTTCCAGATGGCGCGGAATAAAATCAGGAATCTAAACCTTGAAACTTGAACCAATTGATCCACAAGCATTTACAGATTTTGTTTCGTATTCTGAAAGACCACGAACAAAGTGGGAACGTTTTTTAGATAAAATCAAACCACGATCCGCCGCAATGCGTACCACGATTTTGGTACTCTTTATGGTGTTTTTCAGCCTCTTTATGTCATTGTGGTTCTTTTGGCGAACACTTTATTTACCTGAATTACAGCAACACGCTCGCTACCTCGCGATTGAATTAGAACTAGTCAACAATCCTGATATTCGTATTTTGCATCGCGACACTGAAGTCGATGTTGATACGTGGCTTAAAAATAGGATCGGGATTGAGTACATTACTGATCCCAAAGAATTTCCAAAAGTCGAAGATAAATTTTTAGCTGAGTTATTTACCAACCAAATCGAAAAAAAATTGGCGAAAGAACTTGGTGTTGATAATGCTGACAATGTGACGGTTTATTTCAAATTTAAACCAATCCCTCGTATCTGGATTCAAACACCAGAAATGAATGGCAATTGGGTTCGAGAGCCCTTAAAAACCTACACCAACTATAGTGTTGAGTTGATCGCAACATGGCTATTTGGTGTACCCATTTTATCTTCAATTATTATTTTAATTTTAGTTCGTCAAATGAATCGGCCATTGCGTCGATTACAGAATGCGGCCAACAATTATAGTAAAACAGGTAAAGCCCCTTACCTTGATACCAATCATGGTCCTTTAGAAATCCGTCAAGTGAACCAAGCGTTTAACCATATGGTGTATACATTGGAACAGACAGAGCGTGATCGCCAAATTATGTTGGCAGGGATTTCTCATGATTTACGTACACCATTAACTCGAATTCGATTAACTGCGGAAATGCTCCCAGATGAGTTTCTACGTGAAGGCTTAGTATACGATGTCGATGATATGGATGCGATTCTGAACCAATTCATTTCATACATGCGGGACGGTTCGGATGAGGAATTAACTGATACCAATATCAATACCTTATTACAAGAATTAGTAATCCAGTTCAAGCCGCTCGACATTCGCTTTGAGATGCAAGAATTACCGATTATTCCTGCACGTAGCTTGTCTCTAAAACGCTTAATTGCCAATTTGATTAACAATGCCAAGCGTTATGGTGCTGAACCGATTGAATTGTCAGCCAGTTATGTTGATGAACATATTTTAATTACTGTGGCAGATCACGGTGAAGGTATTCCACCTGATCAAGTTGAAGAGCTGATGCAACCCTTTGTTCGAGGCAATTCTGCACGAACAGTCCAAGGAAGCGGTTTAGGCTTAGCGATCGTAAAACGCATCGTGGATATTCATCAAGGACAAATCAATATTCGTAATCGTGAGCAAGGTGGTTTAGAAGTGGTCATCTCTCTTCCGATCTCAACTCAAGAGCCTGAAGAAAATCCGAGCAATACGATTGGCAAGATTAAACAAACACTTACAGGGCATTTTTAAACTGATTTTTGCTCATTAAAAATGCCACTTATTTGTAGTCAAAAATCATCTTCTATTTCACATATTAGACCTTAGCAGTAGTCCAATTCACTTTTGCACTTTTAGCGCTAAAATCCATATCTAATGAAAAAGCAATATTGAGAATGGATGATGTCTTTAAGTCGTATTCGCCTTGCATCTCTTCACGACAAAGTGATGAGTGCTGAGCAGGCAGCTCGCTTTATTGAAAATGATATGACGGTTGGTATGAGTGGCTTTACACGTGCAGGGGAAGCAAAAGCAGTCCCTCAAGCACTGGTTGAACAAGCTAAAAAAATCCGTTAAAAATCACGTTAATTACGGGCGCTAGCCTTGGAAACGACTTAGACAAACAACTGACTGAAGCAGGTGTTCTTGCGCGTCGTATGCCATTCCAAGTTGACAACACTTTACGTCGTGCAATTAACAATGGCGAAGTGATGTTCATTGACCAACATTTATCTGAAACTGTTGAGCAAATGCGTAACCAGCAGCTCAAGCGTCCTGATGTAGCCGTGATTGAGGCTGTTGCGATCACAGAAGAAGGTCATATTGTTCCAACAACATCTGTAGGGAACTCTGCGAGCTTCGCGATCTTCGCTGAAAAAGTGATTGTAGAAATCAATACGTCTTTAAGTGAAAACTTCGAAGGTTTGCATGACATTTACATCCCAACTTACCGTCCAACACGTACACCTGTACCTTTGACGAAAGTTGATGATCGTATTGGTTCAACTGCAATTCAAATTGATCCGGCGAAAATCGTTGGTATCGTGTTTAACAACACAGCGGACTCGCCATCGACTGTGACTGCACCTGATGCTGAGACTCAAGGTATCGCAAATCACCTCATTGCTTTCTTTGAAAAAGAAGTTGCTGCAGGTCGTTTGGCGAAAAACTTAGGTCCTTTACAAGCAGGTATTGGTTCGATTGCCAATGCCGTATTAACAGGTTTAAAAGATTCTAATTTTGAAGATCTAGTCATGTATTCTGAAGTACTTCAAGACTGTACTTTTGAATTAATTGATGCAGGTAAAATGAAGTTTGCCTCTGGTAGTTCTATTACGTTATCAGCACAATGTGGCGAACGCGTTTTTGGAAATCTCGAAAAATACAAAGACAAATTGGTGTTACGCCCTCAAGAAATTTCCAATCACCCTGAACTTGTTCGTCGTTTAGGAATCATCGGTATCAACACTGCCCTTGAGTTTGATATCTACGGCAACGTGAACTCAACGCATGTGTGTGGCACGAAGATGATGAATGGTATTGGTGGTTCAGGTGATTTTGCTCGTAATGCGCATTTAGCCATCTTCGTGACTAAATCAATTGCCAAAGGTGGTGACATTTCATCAATCGTTCCAATGGTCAGCCACGTTGACCACAACGAACATGATGTAGACATTTTAGTAACTGAAGTCGGTCTTGCTGATTTACGCGGTTTAGCGCCTCGTGAGCGTGCTCGTGTCATTATTGATAATTGTGTACATCCACTGTATCAAGGTGCGTTAAATGATTATTTTGAACGTGCTTGTGAACGTGGTGGACATACACCTCACATTTTACGTGAAGCATTGTCATGGCATGCAAACTTTGAAGAAACAGGTCAAATGCTTGTTGCTGACTCACTTGCAAAGACTGCATAAATACACAGAATTTTCTGATGTGAAAAAAGCTGAATCTTTATGATTCAGCTTTTTTTATTGTTAAAACTTCACACCATATGAAAGCCCCCAAATTTGCTGATCCATCTCAATATTGGCTTCTCCACCACCAAATGCTGTTGGAATCGATTGATTCCCTTTAACGGTTTCTTTTAAACCATAGGTATAAGCAACACTCAGCTCTTGTGCTCGATCAATATTCCATGTTGCTCCAACACTAACGTGATCTTTAATAACACCAGGCGCCAAAATATTTAAAAAAGTCTGACTTTCAGAAATAGGCTGATCATTATGGCTATATCCTGCACGTAGAGTAAGTTGTGGATTCAATTGATAACTTGCACCCACTTTATAAACATTAATATCTTTCCAACCGAAACCCTGCCCCTTTTCAGAACCAAAAGCATTGCCCGCCATTAATGAATCAAAACTAAAGACGTTGCCGACAGAATCCACATCCGAATAGTTGATACGCTGTATATCAGCTAGCAGTGTTAGTGCAGGGCTGGCTTTTACACTAACCCCTACACCATAACTTTCAGGAACATCAAAACTGCCTGCTTGAGCAAATAAGCCACGATACTGATCAAACTTGTCTGCTTTAATTTTTGATGAGTAATTTGCACCGACAGTCACTACGTCATTTAACTTAGCGCTCCAACCCACGCGAACACCGATTCCTGTCGATGAATCTTTGCCTTGATTACTTAAATGCTCACCATCTGTAGAAAATGGTGCAAAACCGGAAATGCCTTTCGCTTCAAAACGCTGGTAGAGAAAATTCGTTGCAACACCAATAGACTGATTTTCGCTGTACCGCCAAGCTACAGATGGAGAAACAAAGATCTGTGTTAAATCCACACCTGCTTCACCTGTATTACCAAAAGCAGCATAAGGATTATTCCGATATGAAGTATTCATCCCACCATTACCATAAACTGCCAGACCTAGAGCAACACTGTCATTTACCTTCTTATTGATCGCAATTTCAGGTAAAACAAAGTATTCACGACCATTCGCACTATATTGTCCATTCGCACCCGCTAGATTTCCTACAATCTCGCTAGAGCGCTTCGGGTTAAATAAGGTTGCACCAACATCCACGCGACTGTCTAACCATGCTAGACCTGATGGGTTACTCGCAATCGTTAAAGCATCGTTAAATGCCGCTATAGAAGCTCCTGCGTTACCCTGCGCCTTTACTCCATAGCCATGCATGAAATAGCCTGTAGTTGCGAAACTATGCTGAGATAGCGTAGATAAAATAAGAACTGGTAAAACAACCCCGAGAGACTTTTGCATAGTTTATCTGCATTAAAAATAATATATATCAAAGCATATTGTTTTTCTTTTATTCATATAACTAAGTAAAATTGAAGTACATATTCTTTTTATTCATAAGCTATTAATTAATAGGCACTTAACGAGAGCAATAGCGTAACAATAATGAATAGGTCTATTTTGAAGTATAAAAAAAGCCCCAAACAGATGTTTGAGGCTTTTTGAATATGGTGGCGTGACCCAGGATCGAACTGGGGACACACGGATTTTCAATCCGTTGCTCTACCGACTGAGCTATCGCGCCAATGGCGTGTATTAAGCCGTATCTCAGCTCAATAGTCAACAATTATCCTGAGCTTTTGATTTAATTGCCCATTTTTCACGCAAAATATTTTGGGTAAAAAAAATCCCTGATGGGATCAGGGATTGAAAATACAAATCTATGGTGGCGTGACCCAGGATCGAACTGGGGACACACGGATTTTCAATCCGTTGCTCTACCGACTGAGCTATCGCGCCAAAGTGGGCGTATTAAACAATGTTTGTCAAAATCCGTCAAGCAAATTTGTGGATTTTTCTATTAAGTGTTTAATTTTGCTCCAGAGTCCAGGTGAAAATCATATTTTCAGATTCGACCAATATGCGATAAACAGCGATGGATTGCGCCACAACCCGGTTCGAATTGTTTTACCCCTTGCTCTTCTTCCATACGGCAAACCTCTTCAACTAAGCGTTCCGCCACACCTCGACCACGATTGGCAGGGTGCACAACTATATATTCCAAAACACGGCTTTCACCTTGTCCTGTGACCCAGATTGCACCTATAATTTTGGTGTTAAATTCAGCGGTATAAACTGTGGTATATTGCTGTAGATCTTGTTCAAGTTGCTCCATCGCATCTTGCCCATCACCAAACTCTGGGCTGGTGTCATAAAGTCGCTCTAGCTGGGTACGAATCCCTAGATTTTCTAGTGAACTGTAAGCATGTACGGTAATAGGCATTGATTAACCCTCCTGAGCAAACTATGATGCTGTCACTTTTTCGTCACAGCGAAACTATTGGTTTTTAATTCAATCATTTTTGACGTTTTTTGAGGAACGTGTCCATGACGCAACGTATCAGTGAAGTGGTAAGAAATACCAACGAAACAAAAATTCGAGTTCGTCTCAATCTCGATGGTACTGGTCAAGGCACACTCAACACTGGAGTTCCATTTTTAGACCATATGATTGATCAAATCAAGCGCCATGGTCTATTTGATATCGACATTCATTGCGATGGTGATCTCGAAATTGATGATCATCACACCGTAGAAGACTGTGGAATCACCTTAGGACAAGCCTTTGCGCAAGCTTTAGGTGATAAAAAAGGCTTACGTCGTTATGGTCATTTTTATGCACCTCTCGATGAAGCACTTTCTCGTGTTGTAGTCGATTTGTCTGGTCGCCCGGGCTTGTTTATGGATATTCCATTCACTCGTGCACGCATCGGAACCTTCGATGTCGATTTATTCTCAGAATTTTTCCAAGGTTTTGTCAATCATGCACTGATGACATTACATATTGATAACCTGAAAGGAAAAAATAGCCACCATCAGATCGAAAGTGTTTTCAAAGCTTTAGCACGTGCATTACGTATGGCGTGTGAAGTTGATCCTCGTGCAGAGGGTATGATTGCTTCGACCAAA
This sequence comes from Acinetobacter sp. NBRC 100985, assembly GCF_000241225.1. NCBI lineage: Bacteria > Pseudomonadati > Pseudomonadota > Gammaproteobacteria > Moraxellales > Moraxellaceae > Acinetobacter > Acinetobacter sp. NBRC 100985. The sequence continues at coordinate 21,982 of NZ_BAEB01000018.1, forward strand.
GGTAGCCTGTAATGACTCGTATTGCTTTACTTGATTATGGCATGGGCAACTTACACTCAGCAGCAAAAGCTTTAGAGCATGTGGGTGCAACAGTTGACGTGACCAACGACCCAAAACTTATTGAAAAAGCAGATAAAATTGTATTCCCTGGTGTTGGCGCCATGCGTGACTGTATGCAAGGGATGCATGAAGCAGGAATTGATGAAGTTGTTCGCAAAGCCGCTTTCAACAAACCCGTTTTAGCAATTTGTGTTGGTATGCAAGCGCTGCTACAAAGCTCTGAAGAAAATGGCGGCGTAGAAGCATTAGGTATTTTTGATGGTGTTGTTAAACATTTCCCAGCAATTCCAAACCTAAAAGTGCCACACATGGGATGGAACCAAGTGCATCAACTTGATCCAAACCATCCAATGTGGAACAACATTGAACAAGATGCACGTTTCTATTTCGTTCATAGCTACTATGTAGAACCCAAAGATGCGATAGTCACTGCAGCAACTTGTGATTATGGTGTGAACTTTTGTACCGCGATTCATAAAGATAATCTGTTCGCGACACAATTCCATCCTGAGAAAAGCCATACAGCAGGTTTACAGTTATTGAAAAACTTTGTGGAATGGAAAATTTAATTCGTTTTCAGCTGTTTTAAATATTCAAAATTAGGTCAATTGATATTGGCCTAATTTTTTTCATACGCATTTCTATTTATTTACAATTATTTTTTGCTTATTATGCAAACGCTTTGAATGAAAACCAAACAATTTATCTTTTAAAAAATTAATTTTAAAAATCAGTGACAACAGGAAAATAACATGTCATCTCATCTTCAAACAAATGATTCGGGTTTTAGTGCAAGTGGACGTTTTGGCCGACTATCTTATTTAGGCTGGAATATGTTACTCGTAGTCTTCGTATTCATTTTAGGTATTATCGCAGCATTTCTTGTCCCAGCTTTTAGCAGTTCATCAACAGGCTCATCGTTATATGTATTCGGTGGACTCTTTGTCATTGTTTATATTGCAATGATCTATTTCAGTTTCATTTTCTCGATTCGTCGTCTACATGATCGAAATCAAACAGGTTGGCTGTCATTGTTAGCGTTATTGCCACTCATAAATTTATTCTTTTTTATTTATTTAAGTTGTGCAAAAGGCGATGAAACTACAAATAACTACGGCTCACCACGTATTACTCAAGGTTGGGAAAAGGTTTTAGGGTGGATATATATCGTCATTTTCCCACTCAGTATCTTAGCGATCGCAGCAACCGCTATTCCTGCGTATCAAAACTATATTCAAAAAAGCCAACAAATCCAAATGGAACAAATGAATAGATATGCTGAATAAAATGCATAAATAGAATATTTATTTCAAAGCCAAGTTTTCTAACTTGGCTTTTTCATTTCAAGAAAAACGTTTAAGCTCATCTAATAGATTTGAGTTGAATCCAATGAAAATGCAGCAAAAGCCAAAACTTTTAAGCAAAGAAGAAATAAGAACTTTTCCTGCATTTCAAAATTTAGATACTCACAATATTTTAGTCATTCAAACGCTTGCACAATGTCTCAGCATTCAAGATGAACTCTATTCCATTCAAGTGTTTGGCTTCGATACTGAATCTAAACCCACATTCAAAGTCGGTGAGAAATCAACTGGACCTCACCTCGTACAACTTGCAACCTCAGAGAAAGCATATCTGTTTCAAGTTAATCCTGACATTCTCAGCTTCTTAAAACCGATTTTGGAGAATGAACAACAACTCAAAGTTGGCTTTGGTTTAAAAAATGATAGTGCGAGTTTTCGCAGTAAAGGCATTGAACTCAACTCCCATATTGATCTATCAAAAAGCTTCTCAAGTTTTGGTTATACTTCCCAAGTCGGAATACAAACAGCAATTGCTGTCCTGTTTCAACGCCATTTAACCAAAAGTAAAAAAGTCAGCACGTCCAATTGGTCGGTAAAACAACTCAGCTCTCAACAGATCAACTATGCTGCCGCAGATGCCTATGCTGCACTCATGGTTTTTAAATATTTGTATCAACATCAACTTCTCTCTCCTCAATTACAACAAAAAGTCGTGAGAATACTTGAAGGTTCAGCATCCAAGGCTTAGCGATTGATCAATATTTTGATAATATGTAGCCAATTTAAATTTATGATGATGCAAGGAGCGAAAGCATGCTAATCATCCCTGCGATTGACCTGAAAGATGGTAAATGTGTTCGTTTAAAGCAAGGCCGTATGGAAGACGATACTGTTTTCTCTGATGATCCTGTTGCAACTGCACAACATTGGGTTGATGAAGGCGCTCGTCGCTTACACTTAGTTGACTTAAATGGTGCCTTCGCTGGTACGCCGATTCATAAACCTGTAGTTGAAGCAATTGCTCGTGCTCAGCCTGAGTTGCCAATTCAAATTGGCGGTGGTATCCGCTCACTTGAAACCATCGAGCACTATTTAGATGCTGGCGTATCATTCGTAATTATTGGCACAAAAGCCGTCAAAGAACCTGAGTTTGTTGAAGAAGCATGTAAACGTTTTGCGGGTCACATCATTGTCGGTATCGATGCAATCAATGGTATGGTTGCAACTGATGGCTGGGCAAATGTCACTGATGTAAAAGCAACTGATCTTGCTAAACGTTTTGCTGATGCTGGCGTATCTAGCATTGTTTACACTGATATTGCGCGTGATGGCATGATGCAAGGTGTAAATGTTGAGCAAACTGTAAATCTAGCTGCTTATTCAGGTCTTCCCGTAATTGCTTCAGGCGGTGTGACTAACCTTGATGATGTTCGTAACTTAAAAGGCCAAAAAGGCATTTTAGGTGCGATCACAGGTCGCGCAATCTACGAAGGTACACTTAACCTTCGTGAAGCTCAATTATTGTTAGACCAACAATCATTGTAATTCTCTGCATTCGCTCTAGTGATTGAAATGATGACTAGAGCTTTTTCTGCTTAAATGTTATCCTTATCCAAACTCTCATCTCAAAGTTCCATCCCATAATGACACTTACGCCACCTTAGTTTTTTACACATCCCATCTGTAAGTAACTCATCACTGTCTAGTGATGTGGTGTAGTCTTGTGTTTTTATATCACATCACTAGCCTTTAATTTTCAAAGAAAAAAATAGGCTATTTCTATGTTATCCAATGTTCGAGAACAATGGTTTTCCAATATCCGTGCGGATATTTTGGCAGGGCTGGTTGTCGGTTTAGCACTCATTCCTGAGGCAATCGCATTCTCTATTATTGCGGGTGTTGACCCTAAAGTCGGCTTGTATGCATCATTCTGTATCGCAGTCGTGATCTCATTTGTCGGTGGACGACCTGCTATGATTTCGGCGGCAACTGGTGCGATGGCACTGGTTATGGCCACGCTAGTGAAAGAACACGGCTTGCAGTATTTACTGGCTGCAACGATTCTAACGGGCGTCATTCAGATTCTTGCAGGTTATCTCAAACTCGCCAAACTCATGCGCTTTGTCTCTAAATCTGTGGTGATTGGTTTCGTCAATGCGCTCGCGATTTTGATTTTTATGGCGCAGCTGCCCGAACTAGTCAATGTCACATGGCATGTTTATGCACTGGTTGGTTTAGGTTTAGCGATTATTTATCTATTTCCATTGATTCCTAAAATTGGCAGCTTTTTACCTTCACCATTGGTCTGCATCATTGCTGTCACGCTCGTTGCTATTTATTTCGGAATTGATATTCGTACTGTCGGTGATATGGGCTCGTTACCAGATACTTTACCGATCTTTTTACTCCCCGATATTCCGCTTAACCTAGAAACACTCCAAATCATTTTGCCTTATTCGATTGCTTTGGCTGCTGTGGGTTTACTTGAATCAATGATGACCGCAACGATCATTGATGAAATGACAGATACACCCAGTGATAAATTCCAAGAATGTAAAGGTCAAGGCATTGCCAATATCGCGTCAGGTTTCATGGGAGGGATGGCAGGCTGTGCCATGATTGGTCAATCGATCATCAATGTAAAATCAGGTGGTCGCGCACGTCTTTCAACCTTCTGTGCAGGTATATTCTTACTCATTTTGGTCGTGTTTATTAGTGACTGGTTAAAAGTCATTCCAATGGCGGCATTGGTTGCGGTGATGATCATGGTTTCAATCAGTACCTTTGAATGGAAGTCATTAACCACATTTAAAGCCAATCCTAAGAGCAGTAATATCGTGATGCTCGCGACCGTTGCCGTGGTAGTTGCCACCCATAACCTTGCCTTAGGTGTGCTGACAGGTGTGTTACTTTCAGCGTTATTCCTTGCTAATAAATTAGAAAATGATATTCATATCGAGCATTATTTTGAAGGTGATGTCCGCGTTTACGATCTTAAAGGGCAGATTTTCTTTAGTTCATCAGAAAAATTTATGCAGAGCTTCGATTTTCAAGAACCTGTTAATGATGTGATTATTGACCTGACACACTCTCACATCTGGGATGTTACCTCCGTTGCCATGCTTGATTCTGTCGTCAATAAATTTCAAAGAAATGGTGCCAATGTGACCGTTCGTGGTTTGAACGAAGCCAGCTCAATTATGATTGATAAATATGGTACGCATAGCAAACATCATTTTGAAACGATCTAATATTCATTGATCGTTTCAAAATCCCAAAGAGCCAAATTCAAAAATTTGGCTCTTTTTAATACTAATAAATGACATTACGAACAAATTTCAGCGTACCCTTGCCTTGATTGCAATAACGATAATGTGTCGAGCTTTCAAATAAAATGGATGATCCAGTACTAATCACTTGTGTACCTGATTCTAATTCCAGACTGAGCTCACCCTCGATCACATAGATTAATTCTTGCCAACCTTGTTGATCAGGTTCGGCCACGTATGTTTCTCCTTCTGCCAAACTCCATGTCCACAATTCAACCTGCGCACGTGCAGGAACAGCAGCATGCAAAACTGCCTGACTTTCAAGCTGCTCCCCCTGCCACGCAATCGTGTTAACAACTGCCGAATCTGCAAACTCAGGCGCACTGACAAGACGTTTAAAGTCGACTCCTAAAGCATTTGCGATAGCATCTAGTTTCGCTAAACTAATATTGACCTGTCCTGCTTCAAGTGCGGCGATGGTTCGCCGGCTCAGCCCTGCCCGATCAGCTAGCTCTTGTTGACTGAGCTGCGATTGGTCACGGAAGAAACGTATATTTTCGCCGACATATTGCAAGATGGCTTCTGATTGGCTCATTCAATTCAATCATAAAAAACAATGTGCAATATATTGCACAACATTAAAAACCAATGCAATATGTGCAGTATATTGCACACATCCTGTATTCGGAATTTTTACTTTGACGAATTTGTCACAATCGCCCAAAGCGGCTCAATTCGCCCTGATCTTTATCACGATGATTTGGGGTGGAACATTTTTAGCGGTTCAATATGCACTAAATTTTAGTACGCCGATGTTTTTTGTCGGCTGTCGATTTGCTGTCGCAGCACTGGTTATTTTTCTGATTTCAGTAAAATCCTTGAGCGGCTTAACGCTCAAAGAAACGTTTGCTGGGACAGCGATTGGTGTGATGATTGCCATTGGCTATGGCACTCAAACCATTGGACTGCAAACTATTTTAAGTAGTGAGTCTGCTTTCCTAACGGCGCTTTATGTCCCGCTTGTTCCTATTTTGATGTGGGCTATTTTTCAGAAACGCCCTTCACTGATGACATGGATTGGAACAGGATTAGCATTTACAGGTTTGGTGTTGCTGACAGGAAATGGATTTTCAAGTATTAGCCTAAATTATGGACAAGTTCTTACACTGATTTGTGCAGTTGTGATTGCGATGGAAATCATTTTGATTGGCTATTTTGCAGGTAAAGTAAATTTAAGGCGCGTGACTATCATCCAACTTACAGTTGCCTCATTACTCTGTTTTGCTAGTATGCCTCTCGTTGGTGAGCATACGATTCCAAGCTTTTCATGGCCACTATTTCTAGTGGCTGTCGGGCTAGGTCTCGCGAGTGCATTGATTCAATTCGTCATGAACTGGGCACAAAAAATGGTTGATCCAACACGTGCGGCGATTATCTATGCTGGAGAACCTGTCTGGGCAGGTGTATTTGGACGTATCGCAGGTGAACGTTTACCACTTTTAGCATTATTTGGTGGCTTATTGGTGGTCGTAGGTGTGCTCGTAAGTGAATTGAAACTCAAAATATTAAAAGACAAATAAGACTAAAAAATTAAAATTATCCAACTCAATGAGAAGGTTCTTTCTTTTTAAGCAACATATTCGGTTGATAGTATTCAACCGTTGGCATCGGATCATAGAATGGATGCAATAATGTCTTCCATTCTTGATACGCTGCTGATTTTCTAAAACCTTCAGTATGATGTTCTATACTGTCCCAAAAAATCATCAAAATGTAGTGGTGATTGTCCTCGACATGTTTAATCAGTTGAACTGCATTCAGCCCATCCATTGGGTAAATAATCTGTTTAGCTTGCTGAAAGGCTAACTCAAACGCTTCACTTTGATTGGGCTTAATATTTAAATGTACATGCTCAATAATCACAATCACACCGTATGAAGTCAGGTTTATTGATACATCGGTTTATTATCATTTAAAGCAATTAAACCACGGATTGCACGATAGACAATCCACACCCATGCACCGAACACGGCAGCAAAGGCAAAAGTCGTTGCCGTTAACGCAACACCCGCAAACGCCGTTCCATTATCACCTGTAAAGAACAAGAATAAGAACGGAACAAAGGCGATAATATTCCAAGCTAAATACCACCAGAAGGTGCGAATTTGCCAAGTAAAATGACTTTCAAATATCGAGCCTTGAACATCACTACGTTTTACATAGTTAATGATGAGCGCAATGATCGCCAATAAACCGCCAGTAAAAATGGCAATAATATAAAGTACATAAAGAACCAACGTTAAAGTACGGTTTGGATCTTGATCTACGGAATAGTTCATTTTTATTTATCTCCAAACTCCATCTCAATATTAATAAAACACATTGAGGGGAGAAATTAACCAACATATCAACAATATATGAAAGCCTATGGTACAGAAATAAATCTTACGGAACGGTTGTTTTTGTGTTTTATGTCTCAGTTTTTGCTGTGCAAGCCAACCAGCACACCATCCTCCTAGAGAATCAACGATATGTAAAGTCTGCTCAGGGATACGGCGATTGCCTAATTGTGCTGCTTCTTTGTCCTGTGCATATAGCCAATAGCTCAAAACATTCATCAAACTGACAAACAATAAAGTATAAGGCGGTAGCAATTTACTAAAGCTCGCAATCACCATAAATACAATATAAATCACGATACCGATTTGCATCGCCGACCAACGCTTCGCTGCTGTTGGTCGAGCTGGTTTTGTCTTATATTCAAAGACTTGTGATGCTTTTAAATAAGTGACTTGCTGAGCGCGATAACGACCGCGCTCATCGAGAATAATCGTGTATTCCAAAGCACAACCGACAATTGGTCGAGGGCCTGTGCGAGCAAAGTCTTTGATGTGCAAAAAAACGCGATCTTTGTGTACATCATTGGGTTGAATAAAGCCGTAACCTTTCTCATCAAACCATTCGACTAAACGACCTTGATCTCGCATAACTCTTCCTTAAGCACTGATTCTTTGTAAACGATCTTGTAACATCATACGCATTTCAAGCGGATCTTTTTGCGAGATATCATCACCTGTGCGCCCATGTTCAGCATTTTTTTGTGCCACTTGCAAACGCATACTCCAAAATCGACAAGCTGCCATCGCCAAGAAAATATCAAGACATGCAAGCTCATCTTGAGTTAATGGACGAATCGCTTGATAAGCTGCTAAATAATGCGCTGCTTTTTCTTGATCAAGATGGGCTTGAGGATAAGCTGTACAAAAGTCATTGATACTAATTGCAATATCAAAGAGCCATTCATCTTGATTCAATTCATAAAAATCAAGAATCCCTTGTAATTCATCACCCTCAAATAAGGTATTGTCTCTAAATAAATCAGAGTGAATAAAACCCACAGGACGGTCAGGATGTTGCTGGGTAATTTCAGCAAACTTTTGGAAAACCTGCGCCGATAATGCTTGATCTTCAGCATTCATTTTGGGTTGAAGCTGTGCCGCGACATCAGACCAATATTGATGATTACGATTAAAATCGCGTTCTAAAGGAAAATCATGTAACGCTAAATGCATTTTCGCCTGTGCTTGAGCAATTGCATCAACCTGTTTAATCGTGGTTTGCTCTGGATGTTGGCCCATCAAACGCGGTGCAATCTGTGCAGGTTTATTGGCAATGCTATGAATCGCTTGTCCATGATGTTTTAACGGTACTGCAACTGGAACGCCCGCCTCACCTAAACGATCAAGCACAGGAACAAGCTCACCTGCACCTTCAGCATCTAATTCCTCAAAAACAGTGAGTACATAGTGTTTCTGAGACTGATCCACCAAAAAATAATTGGTGTTTTGAATACCGCCTTGGATTGGAATGAGGTCAATCACTGCCAAACCATATGGTTCAGCGAATGCTTGAACTTCTTCTAAACTCAACGGGGTATAAACCGACATGGAAAACCTGCAAAAAATAGCTGTGAAGTTTGATAGAATACCCGTTCCCTCCATGAAGGTGTAGCACCAGAGTCGGTCTCCTTTCACTATTGGCGATTTTTTGGAAAATTTTATGCTCGCAAAACGTATTATCCCTTGCTTAGATGTTGATAATGGCCGAGTCGTCAAAGGCGTTCAATTCCTAGATATCCGTGACGCAGGTGATCCTGTAGAAGTCGCACGTCGTTATAACGAACAAGGTGCTGACGAAATTACTTTTTTAGATATTACTGCTACCCATCATGGACGAGATACGACTTATCGCACTGTAGAACGTATGGCTGAAAGCGTTTTCGTTCCACTCACCGTGGGTGGTGGCGTGCGTAAAGTTGAAGATATTCGTTTACTGCTGAATGCTGGCGCTGACAAAGTGAGTATCAACTCAGCTGCTGTTTTCACACCTGAGTTCGTACAAGAAGCCTCGCAGCGCTTCGGTGCACAATGTATCGTTGTTGCGATCGATGCCAAAAAAACGGGCGAGAACAAATGGGAAATTTTCACCCACGGCGGACGTAAACCGACGGGAATCGATGCGATTGAGTGGGCTATCAAAATGGCAGACTATGGTGCAGGCGAACTTCTCATCACAAGTATGGATGCCGATGGTACCAAAGCAGGTTATGACATTGCGCTGATGCGCCAGATCAATGATCGCGTCAATATCCCAACCATCGCTTCAGGCGGTGTTGGTAATCTACAGCATTTAGCAGACGGTATTTTAAAAGGTGGCGCTGATGCGGTGCTTGCTGCTTCGATTTTCCACTTTGGTCAACACACCATTCCAGAAGCCAAACAATACTTGGCAGATCAAGGCATTGAAATGCGTCTCTAAATCTTAGAGATACTCAAAAAAACCTCTCAATAATTTATTTCGAGAGGTTTTTTTTATTCTTTGACATTTCTTTCAGACAAAAAAATACCTTGCGGAACAAGGTATGGAAACTGCGTTTATACAACGCTAGAGGGTAAACAAAGTACAGCAAATCTGGATAAATATTAAGCAATAAAAAGGCTTGAGCTAAGGTAGCGATAAACTCAGCATAAATATTGACATTAAATCCCGATTTTATTGACAATTCACGACAAGCTCATCTTTATTGTCGTGATTTATCAAAATAATACTTTGTCTGGCTTATTTACCCTTAAGCGATAAGTTAAGCCACTGATGCACTTTGCTCTTGTTCTACGACAGGAGGCTTAACCAGTTTTGGCTTTTGCTCAACCCATTTTGCTGGAAATACAGATTCAATCGCATGACTGAGTGCTTTAGAAATAGGGGCTGGTAACTTGATGCCTAGCGGATTGTCCTCTTTTAAATCCGCAGATGAAACAACCCGAGTTCCCATCACATAATCAAACCATGGGCGTGTCACACACCAGTTCGCATCTTGGTTTGAGTTCATATGATGATCATAATGCCAAGGAATTGTACGACGTGCCCAATCAGGTTCTAAATGCGCGCGACGGTGCACATAATAATAATTTCCTGCACTGTAAATCGCGGCAAGTGACATCCCTTTTGAGAAAGGATAGAACACAACACTTGCTACACCCGCTGCCACAGCAAGAGACATTAACTCATTACGAGTACGCCAACTATCTAGCCCCTTAACATAACAATCATCAGAAAATTCTTGTTTGCGCACTTCACGATGGTGTGCCCAATGCGACTCCATACTTTTTGGAACTGGACTATAGCGTGGCTGTCCTGGGCGATGTACGCCATGTAAAACGTATTTATGTGCAAACCACTCAAATGCATTTGCAACGGCTAGACCTGCAATAAAACCCTTTAACATGGTTTTCTCCAAAAGATTCCTTATTTTTATTAAAGATATAAATTTTTATAGGCGAAGTATTGACGATACGATATAGTAATATTGACAAAACACGACAAGATCGGGAGTAGACGGGATGTCTCAACTCAAGAATTATACAGGCTCTGTATTTGGAGGTTTGGGGCACTTATTAAAAGCCTATTGCGAAGCAAAAAATATTGAAATTCCTGAACAATTACAACAAGTTCAAAACCTAGAGCGCTTTGATTATGTGATTTGGCGTGACTTGCTGGAAAACCTCAATGCGATGCACCCTAAAACAGGTTTAGGGTTAGAAATTGCGGAATATGTTCAACCGAAGCATCTGGGGATTATTGCTTATCTTGCTTTGTCCTGTGAAAATTTAGGCGAGGCTTTGGCCCGATATCATGACTTTCATCGACTGATTTATGATGGCAGCCCTCTCATTGTTGAGTTCAATCCACCTTATGTCTCGATTCGTTGGGAAGCCCCTGAACCTCATCCAACACAACTGACAGATGAAATTGCAATTGCCCTTATGGTGCAGTTTCTAAAGCTTTTTATGTCAGGCGAAAGTATTCATTTACATGAAGTCCACTTCGTCAATACAGCACCCAAAAACATCGCAATTTATGAGCAATACTTTCATTGTCGTGTTCGTTTTGAACAGCCTAAAACTCAATTATTGCTTCCTGTCAGTGAAGCGTTTAAACCGCTTAGAACTGGCGATCACACATTACAACAGCTCTTGTTAAAACAAGCACAGGCACTCTTGGAACAACTACCAAACTCAACTCAACTGGATCAACGTTTACAACATTCCATTTTGACTGGACTACAAAAAACCAATATCAAATTGATTTTATTGCTGAGAAATTAGGACTTTCAGTACGACAATTACAACGTCATTTACAACAACAAAACACCACTTTCCAAGAGCGCGTACAGCAAATCCGCTTTATGCTGGCAACCGAATATTTAAAAGACCCTCATTTGAGCCTACAAGAAATCGCCCTACTACTTTGCTATTCAGAACAAAGCGCTTTTCAACGTGCTTTTAAGATTTGGACAGGACAAACGCCTCAGCAATGGCGGAAAGACAACACAACTTACAATTCGTAATAAATTTCGGGGCAAACTAACGGTTTCACAATTGATCATTATTTTTACACCATTTATACAATAGCCTACAACCTGCGTGAATTAATTCACATTTATTTCACATAGGTTGAACATATCCACAATAAATTTTTGGATGGTTACTTTTTATTTTTTATAAATTGTGTGGTGATAAAAATGAACAAATATTTAGCAGAATTTCTCGGAACCTTTTGGCTCGTATTTGGTGGTTGTGGTAGTGCAGTGCTTGCAGCTGCATTTCCAGAACTTGGAATCGGTTTCTTAGGTGTTGCTTTTGCTTTTGGTTTAACTGTTTTAACAGGCGCTTATGCCTTTGGTCATATTTCTGGAGCGCACTTTAACCCAGCTGTCAGTGTGGGCTTATGGGTGGGTGGTCGTATCGAAGCCAAAGATTTAGCACCATATATTATTTCGCAAGTGCTCGGTGCAACATTCGCCGCATTTATTCTTTACATTATCGTTCAAGGTCAAGCAGGCTTTGCAGGCACAGGTGGCTTCGCAACCAATGGTTATGGTGAGTTATCTCCAAACCACTTTTCGTTGGCTTCAGCATTTTTAATTGAAGTGGTTTTAACAGCCGTTTTTTTAATTATCATTTTATTGTCTACACATAAGAATGCCCCTGCTGGTTTTGCTCCGATTGCGATTGGTTTAACCTTAACAGTGATTCATTTAATCAGTATTCCAGTCACCAATACATCTGTTAACCCTGCACGTAGTACAAGCGTTGCATTCTTTGCAGAAACAGCAGCATTAAGCCAACTTTGGTTGTTCTGGGTTGCACCAATTATTGGTGCTGTGATCGGTGCAATCATCTACAAGGTGGTAAGCAACGAGAAAAACTAAGCTATATTGCAATAAAAAACAGCCTGATTAGGCTGTTTTTTATTTATAGAAATGGGTTTTCTATCTCTTGTTCAGGTCGACGTTCAATCTTCGCAGGCAATTCTTGCTGCTCTAATGCTGCCACAAGCTCATTCACAAACTGCTGTAAAGCTTTTGCTGTTTTCAAACCCTCTTGATCTTTGGTGATCTGCAAATTGCCATATAAGCTCACGCAATCTAAATCATTTTCTAGTGTCAGATCATAAATCGCTGCTGACTCATTTCCGTTTTGAAAAGGCTTAAACATTTTTTCTCTCATTGTTATTTTCAGTTTTACACCATGAGCGAAGTGTGGAGACTTTGCAATCTTCGCTACACTATCTCAACAATTGTAAGAAATACTGAACTAGGGCATCGACTAACTGCTTGATTAATGCTTGTTTAGTCTCCTCATCGATCTGTGGAAATTTACTTTCAACAGCTTGTGTTTGTCCTGAAGTGAACTGTTTTTGCTGCGCTTGAATACTGACATTATCCGCTTCATCTGCGCACTGACTTTGACCATCCCAATGCGCGTAACTGATTTCTCTATTGGCTTTTACATTTTGCGCAGTGAGTGGAAGATGATAAACATTCCGCTTCTGTTGTTCGGTCAGCTGTGGAAATAAATTGATTCCCAATTTCTCTTCTAGATAACAGATACTCACCACTTTCACCTGCTGAGAATTATTATTAGGAGCGTAATAAGCACCAATAATCCCCTGCTTTGGCAAATAAACTGCCTTATACACCGCAGTTGGTACAATCACTCCACTGCCAATGGTTTTTAATCTTTTACCTTCAAAAACTGGCCCAGTGAGTACATAAGCATCTTTATGATGTTTGGTTACGACTGCTCGAACCGCCTCTTCTAATTTACGCCAAACTTCCTGATTATTTTTCGGTGCTTGCGGCACCATATTTGCCAATGAAAAACTATCATATTGTGCTGCGGTATTATTCATATCCGCATTCGGTGCCATATGGCCGCGATCATATCCTGAACCACGATAATCGGATAACAATGCACGATGAGACTGTTGTACACGTGTCTCTTCATGAAAATTATCTTCACGCTTAATTTTGATACTTAAACGCTCAGGCGTAAGATGCTCTGCTGACCAAAGTGGGGTTTTAGAAATCCCAGAATACATAACATTAAAATCATTAAAGCACAGTGCATAGCTGTCTTTTTTTAGGCTATCTTTTGCTAATAATGGCGGTACATCGCGATAAAACTGTTTTAAACAAGCCCCATTACTCGACTGTAATGGAATAAATTTAGCAATTTTTTCACTACCAAATGCGATCGCAAAACTTCCTGTCGCGATCAAAGCAAGCATAATTTTTCCAACATTTTGGCTTAAAAAAGTAGCTTGTGATTTACCTTTTCTCGTTGGTCTCTTCGCCATAATTACATCAAAATCAATATGAACGCGAAGCTTAGCAATTCAAAACTACGCTGTATATTGAGTTCCCATAAAGAACGACAATTTATGTCGCAAAACTGTTCAATTGAACAACAGACAATAAAAAAGGCACTCTAAAGTGCCTTTTTCTTCAAGATTCATTAAATTTCAATTTGGCTACCTAATTCCACCACACGATTGGTTGGAATTTGATAAAAGTCACTCACAGGGCTGGTATTACGCTGCATCGAAATGAATAGACGTTCACGCCATGGAGACATCCCATCACCAACACTATGCACAATACGATCACGCGAGATAAAGAAGCTGATTTGCATTAAATCGTATTCAAAGCCCAATAATTCATAAGCTTGAACCAACGCACGCGGCACATTCGGCTCATCTTTAAAACCATAAAAGATTTTTATACGATAAAAAGCACCGTCCAAAGTCTCGACGCTGACACGTTCTTCTTGCGGGACAAAAGGGACATCTTCGATCACCACAGTGACTAAAATATTGCGTTCATGCAGCACTTTATTGTGCTTAATATTATGCAACATCGCATGAGGAACTACATTCGGCGTGCCTGTTAAGAAGACCGCATCGCCCGGTACACGCAGTACATTGTCACCCAAGCTTCTGACAAACAGATCCAATGAAAGCGTATCTTGTTCAAGTTTGGCAAATGTAAGCTCTCGACCGCGCTTCCAAGTCATCAGAATCATGATGGCAATACCGCCGATCAATAATGGCACCCAACCACCAGAGAACATTTTTAAGGATGCCGCAGCCACTAAAATAGACTCTAAAACAAAGAACGGAATAATCAAAAGCAGAACTTTTGGTAAGCTCCATTTCCAAGCATAGTAGATAAAAATCGAGACTAAAATCGTATCACATAGCATGGTCAACGTAACAGCGAGACCATAGGCACTTGCCAAGTTTGAGCTGGTTTGGAAAATTAAAATGAGGATAACAATTGCCACAAGCAACAACCAATTCAAGAAAGGTACATAGATCTGTCCCTCTTCTGAATCCGAAGTGTGTTTAATACTGAGTCGTGGTAAATATCCTAACTGAATCGCTTGACGTGCTAAGGAGAAAACGCCTGAAATCACCGCTTGAGATGCAATCACTGCCGCCATCGTTGCCAAAATGATCATTGGATAAAGTGCCCAACTTGGAACGAGTAGATAGAACGGATTTTCAATCGCACTCGGATCACGTAGCAATAACGCGCCTTGCCCTGCATAATTAAGCACTAAACAAGGAAGCACCACACTAAACCAGCCTAGTCGAATCGGCGCTGGCCCAAAATGTCCCATATCGGCATAAAGCGCTTCACCGCCTGTTACTGTTAAGACCACCGCTCCCATAATGAAGAAAGACATTACTGGATGGGTGAAAATAAACTGAATCGCCCAATGTGGACTCACCATTCCAAGGACTAAAGGTGTTTGTACAACACTGACAACGCCCCAAATCCCGAGTGACATAAACCACAATAGCGTGATTGGGCCAAAGAATTTACCGACAAATGCCGTTCCATGTTTCTGCATCAAAAACAAGGTTGTTACGATAACAATCGCTATCGGTACAATAAAAGGATCCAACACATTGGTTGCAATCGAAAGCCCTTCAACCGCCGACAATACCGAGATTGCTGGGGTGATGATCCCGTCACCAAAAAAGAGTGATGCGCCGATAAAACCAATTGCGATCAGATAAATCTTTTTACTATCCGATATTTTTGCTTTTCGTAGATTCAGGGCCAATAAAGCCATGATCCCACCTTCGCCATTATTATCAGCACGCATAACTATTGCGATGTATTTGATACTAATGATCAGCATCAAACACCAGAAGATAATGGACAAGATACCCAAAACATTTTCAGGTTGAATTCCTAAACCATGTGCAGCATGGAAAGATTCTTTCAACGCATAGAGAGGGCTTGTTCCAATGTCTCCAAAGACCACCCCTAATGCTGCCAATGCCGTGGCAGGCAATGCTGCTTTTTTTGCAGTATTTTGCATATATTGTCTTCAATACAGAACATTACATGTCGCAATCTTAACATTAGCCAAAAAGTTTTTGTGCAAATCTGTTCGACGACAACTTGGCAGCCTGCTTTTTTTTCGTTACTATCGCACCCCATTGGTGAGGTGTCCGAGTGGCTGAAGGAGCACGCCTGGAAAGTGTGTAAACGTTTATAGCGTTTCGAGGGTTCGAATCCCTCTCTCACCGCCAAATTTACTTTCTATGGTATCCCATAGAGTCCTAAAAGCTTAAATCTAAAGGGTTTAAGCTTTTTTTATTGCCTTATGCTTTCCAACAAATACTATTGAATCCTGAGATAGTTGGGGGTATAACTGGGGGTAAAATAATTTACCCCTATTTTTTTACCCCCAAATTTCTATGAAAAATTCCACACAACTTACAGATGCTCAAGTCAGAAAGATCAAACCTTCTGAAAAAAAAGTAAAATATCCTGATGGAAAAGGCATGTATTTAGAAGTTACACCTTCAGGCGGTATGCATTGGCGTATGAAATTCCGTCTAAATGGGAAAGAAAATATTTTTAGTATAGGCACATATCCCGACACTACACTTGCTCAAGCAAGAAGAATACGTGACGAAGCTCGCTTACAGATAAAAGATGGCATAAATCCAAATGAAGCAAAGAAACAAAAAAAATTACATGCTGAAGAAAGTACACTTTTTAAAATACTAGCAATGCAATGGATGCAAGACCGTAAAGATGCAATTACTGAAGGCACTTATTTACGTGATTTATCTGTTTTTGAGAAAGACCTCTTCCCTGCTCTAGGGGACATGCCAATTGATCAAATTAAAGGGAAAGACATATTAGCTTGTGCCAAAAAAATTGAAGAGCGTGGTGCATTGGAAATGGCCAAGCGCTCTATTCCTTTGACTGGTCGAATTTTTCGCTATGCAATACGTAAAGGAATTATTGAGAATGATCCTACCCCACACCTACAAGAAGCATTAAAGCCGCGTAAAGTAAAACATATGGCTCGTTTGGATATTTCTGAGTTTCCACCGTTTCTAGAGCGTATGGATCGTTATCACGGCAGTATCTTGGTTAAAACAGCATTACAACTAATGACATTAACATTTGTAAGAACTGCTGAACTTATCAATATGGAATGGAATGAGATTGATTTTGATAATCATTTATGGCGTATTCCTGCATACAAAATGAAAATGGCTCTACCTCATATTGTTCCTTTATCGAGACAAGCTGTTGAATTCATTGAGGGACTAAGACCAATAACAGGTAATAAGCAATTTGTTTTCTATAATCACAGTAAAGCTAAACCTTTAAGCAATAATGCTCTTTTAAGTGCAATTCGAACAATGGGTTATATGGGGAAAATGACAGGACATGGATTCCGAGGACTTGCATCTACAACATTACATGAACAAGGTTATATGCATGATGCGATAGAAATACAGCTAGCTCACACCGTTGGGAACTCGGTTTCTCAAGCTTATAATCATGCACAGCACCTAGACTATCGTATCCAGATGATGCAGGAATGGTCTGATTTTATTGATAGGTTGAGGAATTAGGCTGCTATTTTTTATTGTCAATTACAAACATATTGAAAATCTAAAACTCTATAAACTCCATAATTGATATATAGAGTCAATAAAATCCTAAAAGATCAGATTAAATAAATCATCTATTTAAAAGATTCTTAAATTAACTTTTCTATACATTTAGCTGGATTTCTACTTTTTTTTACTTCATCATAACTTTATAAATTCACAAAAATTCCATTAAAAAATATGTTTAAGACTGAAAATTACTATCATCTTGAGTACATTGGTGAAGCTGGCATTACGCAAACATGTCTTATCAGTCTTTGTAATTTAATTCAGGTATATCCTGACCTTAATTACGCTTTACTACTTACAAATCAGCAAACACATGCATTCATTCTTCGTAATAGTATAGACAGTTATTATATAATACGTTCAGGCTTTTCATCAGGTTATCCAGGAGAAGGGCCGAAAGGTTTAGCTACTGCTCTTAGCTTGTTAAAAAAACATCAAATTGAAACTGAAGAAATTGTAGTTAGTCCCAAAATAATCAAAAAAATAAACCATTCATCACTTAATGATGTAGATATTGATACATTATTTAATCAAAAGATTATTCGCCCAATTAGATTACATGATTATATCTACCCTTTTAGAAAGGAGATTGCAGAAGCTGAAAATCCTAAACACTATTACCCTTTTGAACTACCTTATTCAATTTTAGATGATAGAATTTTTGACCTTGCCTTACTTTTTAAACAAGATCCTGACTCAGCTCTTTTAAAAGCTTACAAACGTCTAGAAGATATAGTAAGAACAAGAACTGGACTTAGTGAGCACAGTAGTAAATTATTTTCTCAAGCATTTCTACCTCCTAAAGCATGTCTGACTTGGGATCTACCTGATAATTCAGAAATTGATGGTCGAGCCAATCTATTTACAAATACTTATAAAGCTTTTAGGAATGCACGCACACATCGTGAAAAAGATGAAAATCAAATCCATCAATTTCGAGAATTTTTATTAGTTAATGAATTGTATTTACTTGAAAGAGAAGCTACCCCACTTAAATCAGAAGACTAACTCTAAAGTCAGTATTCAACTTTTAAAACTTTATCAGCTAGAACCTAATCTACCAGTTATCTAATTTTCAATGGGTATATCTGGATAAAGTTATGCTAAATTCTTCTCGATATAAGTTTAGTTTTATTAAAGAATGTTTCTAGTTATGTTTGCAATCGCAGAATTTTCCTTAATTAATTTTTCAGCATTATATAGTTTTATGTAACTCTATTTAGAGATTATACAATTTTTTTACTGACACTTTTACAAAATTTCTATAGTTGATATGTACCAAAATTTTAGACACACATAAATTCATTTAGCATAATCTTATTTACGCTTTAATAGATACATTAACTACATAGAATTTGATTTATATATCAGCTAGTTGATGTAAAATTAGATTATTAATCGGATTTCTTTAAAAAAAGTATTCATGTCTATACAGCGAACACCAAGATCATTTGCAATATCAGGAACTTTTGGGCTTTGTGAAGGTTGATTTTTATTTAAACTAATATTTTTCGTTTCACTTGTTACAATCACTAAATTATCTTTCTTTGCAATTGCGATCAACCATCCATCTGCTATTTTTTCATGTGTCCAACTTTTGTCATTTGTTAAGGCTTTCTCACTATAACAGTCATGAGTTGCAATATGTTGGATAACTTCAGCCCATAAATCAGCATAATCTTTGTATTTACAAGACGCTCCTGTAAAGTTTTCTTCAAGCCATTTTTTAAAACTTTCATCTTGATAATGTTCATTAACAACAATATCTGGAAGTACTACTTGTGAATTGATGATGACTTTAATTTTCTCCCAAAAACTTGGAAAAAAATCAAATTGATAATATCTTTCATAAAAATTGATATAAATATTAGTGTCCAATAAATACTTAGTCATTGCCACCTCTATTCATCAAAATTTTATATCCTTTAAAACCGATACCTACAATATTAAATGCATCTGTATATGAAATACGATCATGATTTACTGCATTCATTACATATTTGAAAAATCTATTATCAACTCTAAATCTAATATTATTAGTATAACTTCCACCATTAGATTCATTTGGTAAAAAACGTTCAAGGTTTTCCTTTAGGTCTCTAGTACGATTCAGGTATTCTTCACGTGTAATCTTATTTAAGTCTAATAGTCTTCTTACAATTACAAATTCACTGACTTTAAATTTTCTAGCTAAAAAATTACTATCGGTTGAATTAAGCTGTAAGAAAATCTCTTGAGGAACTAAAATTTCTGCTGTTACTTTATTTATAAATGCTTCAGTTCGATCAAATTGGTAATCGCCAGCATCTACAATGTTAAATATTTCTTCAGTACCTACAAAAATATGCACTAACTCATGCACTAATGTAAAGAGTTGACCATTCTTAGTATCTTTCTGATTAATAAAAATTATAGGTGCTTTATGGTCAAGTAATACAAACCCTCGAAATTCTTTCACACTTAGAGGACGATGTGTATTGTCTTTCACTTTACCATTAAAAAAACAAATACGCCTATACCATTAATCTTATCACGTAGATAATTTAATGGATTATCCGCTTGATTATGGAAAAACAAAGGAATTTCTAGCTTATTACGTATTTGTTTAGCTACCTCTAGAAAATTGGAATCAATAGAGAATTGACCCACAAAATCTAAAGTTTCAGTAATTTCATTCTTCAAAAATTCCTGTTTGACCTCCATTTCTGCAATGGTATCTCTTAACTCTTCACTTGCTTCATCGATTGAATCTGACTCAAGTGTCCTGAAGTCCAATCGTTTAATGTCAATATCAATAGTTTTATTCAGTAATAAAAGACCTGTCGGAACATTAATTTTTTTTGCTATTTCCGATAATTGATTAAAAGTTGGCTGCTTTTCTCCACTTAA
This sequence comes from Acinetobacter sp. NBRC 100985, assembly GCF_000241225.1. NCBI lineage: Bacteria > Pseudomonadati > Pseudomonadota > Gammaproteobacteria > Moraxellales > Moraxellaceae > Acinetobacter > Acinetobacter sp. NBRC 100985. The sequence continues at coordinate 42,350 of NZ_BAEB01000018.1, forward strand.
AAATTGATCTAAATTATTAATTTTTGTTCTTAAAACACTCAAAGAAATTTGGGCATTTTGAACATAATAATTCAATGTGTTAGTGTCGATACGCATTGACATTACATTCCCTCCTCTATGCCCATTTGACCTTGTCTTATGCTAACATAAATTAACTGTGCAATACTGTCTATAAACATTCATAACAGCACGGCACAATTTGACGTGAAATTTTAATAAGAACTATTTTGAAGTCTTCGTTTTAGTTCGTGTATAAATATGCTTCGCCAATCGCTTAGCAACTTTTTTACGCAACTCATCTGTACTCATAACCTTATTACAGACTTCCTCATTTCCTGCAAGTCGAACAAGAAACAGATCAATCAACTTTCCAGATAAGTACTCTGTAAAACTGTCTAAAGAATTTGCGTTCACTGCTTGTACAATTTCTTCATTTTCAATAGCTGCTTGCTCAACCTGATCAAAGAACAATTGATCAGCTACTGTAAAGTCTGTACCGAACGCCTCATTCAACTCATCAATCAGATGCGATACAGTATCCGTAGATTCTGCCTGCCCTGTTCCCACATCCGTTGAACCTTTCAAGGCATTCGCTTCGCCATGTCCTAAATCGATACTATTTTCGCTTATTTTCTGCAATCGATAAAATTGAAGTTCAACAATTTTAGATAAATCAACTTCATTTTCCTTAGAGCCTTTAGGCAACTTTTGTAGTAAAGCCTTTAAATACGCATATCGTTGCTCATGTTCTGAATCTGTAAAGTCCATGATTTGCGAGACAAACAGATATAAATTTAAATAACTTTGTAATTGGCTTTTAAATAGCTTTTGTTGCTCTTGTTGATGCACAAGATCATCAGAATGAATTTTCTTATATTTATCAACAGCACTATCAATAATACTGTTCAACTGCTTATGTTCATGCCCTGTTAGCTTACTTCTATCCTTAAACCAAATATTTGCAAACTCAATTAAATCAGCTTCAAAGTAAAACTTCCATTGATCCAATGTATGCCCAAGCTCATTCAATTTTTGCTCATTTGGAATATCGCCAAGTTTAGTCCGCTCGTAAAATGGCTTAAATGCTTTATAAATGTCTTCATGTGTATTCACAAAGTCCAATACAAAAGTATCTTCTTTACCATAAGCACAACGGTTCAAACGCGATAAGGTTTGTACCGCTTGAATTCCTGATAGCTTCTTATCTACAAACATGGTGTGTAGCAAAGGTTGGTCAAATCCTGTTTGATATTTTTCAGCGACTAAAAGTACTTGATAATCATCTGTATCGAATTGATCAGGTAATTCAGTTTCTTTAAAACCATTCATTTTAGGTTCTGTATATTCAGTACCATCAACCTCTAGTTTCCCTGAAAAAGCGACTAAGGACTTAATCCCTGTATATTTTTTTCTTTAATATACTCATCAAAAGCAAGCTTGTAGCGTACAGCTTGTTCACGAGAGTTTGTAACAACCATAGCTTTGGCACGACCACCAATTCGATGCATCGTGACTGTTCTAAAATGCTCGATAATGATTTCTACTTTCTGTGCAATCACACTTGGATGCATGGAAACAAAACGAGCCATTAAAGCTTTGGTTTTATTTTTTGCAAGTTCTGGATCACTATCAGCAATTTTGATTAATTTAAAATATTGTCCATAAGTTGTATAGTTTGCCAATACATCTAAAATAAAGCCTTCCTGAATTGCCTGTTTCATACTGTAATGATGAAATGGAGCTTCTCCGTTATCGCCTGCTTCATCAAAGCAAGCAAGCGTTTTCCATTTTGGTGTAGCAGTAAAGGCAAAGAAACTTAAGTTAGGCTGGCGACTACGTTTTGACGCTTCTGCAAATAAATGCTTTTTCACGTCATCAGTAAGTTCACTTTCATCCTCATCACCATCATCTAAGAACTCTTGAGCAATTGCAGACTCAATCCCATCTTTATTTAGAATTTTGCGTAGCTCCATTGCTGTTTCACCACTTTGGGAACTGTGAGCTTCATCGACAATAACAGCGAAACGCTTTCCTTCTGTACTCAAATCAACCTTAATACCTTTTTTCGCTTGGGTACGAATAGATTGCATGATGTATGGGAATTTTTGGATAGTAGTAATAATGATAGGTACATTCGAAGCTAAGGCATTGGTGAGCTGTAAGGTGTTCTCATCAATCTTTTGTACCACACCATCTTTATGCTCAAACTGTGCAATTGTTTCTTGTAACTGACGATCCAATACAATACGGTCAGTAATCACAATAATGGAATTAAAAATTTTCTGATCATCTGCATTATGCATCGATGCCAATTGATGTGCGAGCCAAGCAATGGTATTTGACTTGCCTGAACCTGCTGAATGCTGAATTAAGTAGTTATGACCTGAACCACTGGCTTTACTGTGTTTTGTGAGTTTACGCACAGCATCTAATTGATGGTAGCGTGGGAAAATCATGGTTTCTTTTTCTATATATCTAAAGCCAGTATCAGTTCTAATCTTTTTGGTTTCTACACTCAAATGCATATATCGAGCAAAGATTTCCATAAAGCTATGACGAACTAAAGTTTCAGTCCACAGATAGTGCGTGCGTACATCGCCTTCTACAGGTGGATTACCTTTTCCATTTAAATAGCCCTTGTTGAAAGGTAGAAAAAAGGTATTTTCGCCATCCAACTTCGTGGTCATATAAACTTCACAGGTATCTACTGCAAAATGAACCAAGGTACGTTTTTTAAAGTCAAATAAGCGTCCTTTGGCATTGCGATCTTTCTTAAATTGAATTTTTGCATCTTCAACATTCCAACCTGATGCTGAAAACTCATTTTTAAGTTCAAGCGTAATCAGTGGAATACCATTGAGTGAAAGCACCATATCTGGAATTTCATTAAATTCTGTATGAAGCTGACGTGTACATTTGAGTACATTGGCATCGTATTGTTCTTGGGTGGTTTTATTGATGCTGGTATTGGGTGCAAAGTACGCCATTTTGATTTTTTTACCAAAGCATTTAAAGCCTTGACGTAAAACCGATAATGCACCTTCGGTATCTAAGGCATGTGCTAAATCATTGACAATACGATTTTCTGTTTCGTCTTTACAGGAGCTATGAATTTTCTCCCAAGTTTTCGGTTGCGTTTTCTGAATAAAGGCAACGACATCTTTGGGAAACAAAGCAATTCTTGGATCATAGTCTTTCGGGTTGCCTTTTACATAGCCTCCAACAGTTGTTAAGCTGTGTTCAATGGCTTGCTCAAAATAATATTCACTATGCATGGCATTTCCCCAAAAAAATATGACCCAATGTTTTTTAGTTTACATGTAGATTTCGAACATCGATCTTACCCGTAACCACTTGCGTGATTAAAGTTGAGCGATATTCTTTTAACTTATTAATGGTTTGTTCAACTAAGTTTTTAACCTCTGAAATTTCATTAAGCTCTTTATCTAAAAATTCAACAATTTCATTTTGATCATTTAGACTTGGCACAATGATTTTCAAACATTTCGTTTTTTCCTGATTAATAATGCCTAAAGTTGAAGCACTAGATAATAGTTTGACTATATCTCTCAAAGAATTTAATTGATACATCAAATACTTAGCATTCACACCTTCGATAGGAATCAAGGAGTTAATTTGCTGATTGGTTGTACAATCAACATTAGTAATCGCTACTTTTCCTAAAGTAGCGCCAATACCAATCATCATAATCGATCCTTTCGGCATTGGTTTTACAACTTTATCCTCTAATGCTAATGCACTGATCTTTTTAACAGAGTCATTTAAAATATAATTTTCATCTGTAAAATCAGCAGGTCCATACCAAATAATATCATCACTACTATAATATTCAGGGACAGCACTAGGAGGAGTAGACCCCGTTTGAATTTTAGTAATAACAAACTTTAATTGTTTTACACCCCAAGATTTAGGTATTTGCTTAAACCAACCAATACCACTTTCTTTCATCTCCACATCAGAATTTAAACCCTTCGTCACCGCATGAGAAATCAAAGCTATACGTTGTTCAGCTAATTTTTCCAATAAAGTTTCTTGTTTAGCGATTAAAGCATCAACTTGGGCAAGGCGTTTATCTAAAAAATCTGCAATAACTTTTTGCTCGTTAAATGGTATTTGTGGAATATAAATTTTTTTAAGATGATCTGTATTAAATCTATAAACTTTTGTGCCCGTAGCATATTTACGCAGATAACCAGAAAATGCTTTTGATAAATAATACAGATACTTGCCTAATTGTTCTTCCTGATTAACTTTTAGTAAAAACTGTTCACCACCTATTAGACCAATATCTTGACGGGCATAAAAACATGAATGACCTAAATCCTCTATCGTTTCCGAAGTTGAGATAAGAACCGTATCACCATACATTGCAATTTGACTCAACTTATAAAACTCTTCATTTACATAAGAAGAAAAAGTATTATTTATTTCATCTACTTTATAAGTTTTACCATATTGCAATGCTACGTATTGCCCCTCTTCTAATAAATCAGCTTTAGAAAATCCTGTATTACCTCTAACAATTTCACAACCTTGATCTAATCGTACAACAGCCCAATGGCTAGGGATTTCCCCTAACCATTGCACGCCACTATCCTTATAACTTTCGTAACGTGGTAACTGACTCATGCAGACAAACCTCCTAACATCTGCATAATCTCCTGCTCAAGCTGAACAATCTCAGACTTAATTTCCTCTAATGGACGTGGTGGCTCATACACGTAGAAATGACGGTTGATTGGAATCTCATAACCGACTTTAGTTTTACTATAATCAATCCACGCATCAGCCACATGCGGTAAAACTTCCGCTTTTAAATAAGCTTCACAATGCGCTGTAACTAATGGCAATAACTCAGATAAGTCAGGCTCTTTGTCATAATTCACAGTCAAAGGTAAAGTCAAATTGTCAGGGAATGAAACAAGTTCTGTATCACGCAATTGCGTATCTGGTTCAATATTCCCTTTACTGTCTTTGCATACATCCGCAGTCTGATCACGTTCAGACAATGCTTCCAAAATCGCTTTCTTCACAGGTGCGCCAACTTTAAAGCTTAATCCTTTTAGAATTGGATCAAGTACTTTTAAGAAAGTATCACGATTTTTCCAAACTTGATCAGAAATTTTTTCTGTAAGTACCTGTTTAATTTCTTCTTGCTGCAAGCGACCTGCTACTTCTTCCTTTGCAATTTCAGCAGTATCTTTGACTTTCTTACTCTTTGCCAAGTTTTCAAAGGCAGATTGATCATCTAACAAAGCAATACGCTCAGCAGATATTGTAAAATTCAACCGTAAAGGGCGTTCTACAGTCAGCTTCAAATAACCAAAGTCTTGATTATTGAAAATCTTCGAACATACCTTCGCTTCACCAGCTTTGGTTTGAATCATTGCACTGGTGTCTTGATCTTTAAATTTCGAATAGAACTTAGTCAGTTCAGCAATATGGTCTTTAGATAACTCATGGCGCTTGTTACCTAAGCTTTTCGCCATTTTCTGATAATGCGCCGTACCATCAATAAGCTGTACCTTACCTTTACGCTGCTCAGACTTTTTATTCGAAATAATCCAAACATAAGTATAAATACCTGTGTTATAGAACATCTGATCAGGCAAAGCGATAATCGCTTCAAGCCAGTCATTTTCAATAATCCAACGACGAATATTACTTTCACCACTGCCTGCATCACCTGTAAATAATGGTGAACCATTAAATACCACAGCAATACGTGAGCCTTCCCCACCATTTTCAGGCGAAGGCTTCATTTTAGAAATCATGTGTTGAGCGAACAATAATGATCCATCATTGATACGTGGCAGGCCTGCACCAAAGCGACCTGAAAAGCCTTGCTTCTCTTCCTCATCAATAAACTCTTTTTGGTTTTTCCATTCCACACCAAAAGGAGGATTTGAGAACATATAGTGAAAGTCTTTATCTGCATGACCATCACGCGGAACATAACCATCTTTTTCCTTGGCATTTTTCACACCAAGCGTATCACCATACACAATGTTTTCAGCAGGTTCATCTTTTATCAACAAGTCAGAACAACAGATGGCGTATGACTCAGGGTTATACTCTTGTCCATACATATCAAGGCTAATCTTGTCATTGTATTTCTTAAGAAATTTTTCTGATTCAGACAACATCCCGCCCGTACCCGCCGTAGGATCATAAATACTACGGTGCACACCTGCTTTAATAAGCTCATCCTGATCTTCTTCAAAGATTAAATTCACCATCAGCTCAATCACTTCACGAGGCGTAAAGTGATCCCCTGCTTCCTCATTTGCCTGTTCATTAAACTTACGTACTAACTCTTCAAATAGGTAGCCCATTTGTAGATTACTCACGCTACTAGGCGCAAGGCTTAAACCTGACTCTACCAAACCATTACGGAACTCTTGGAAGACTTTATATAGGCGGTTTGCATCATCAAGTTTTTCAATTTCTTTAGCAAATTCAAACTTGGCAAAAATATCCTTTGCTTTAGGTGAAAAACCATCAATATACTTTGTTAAATTTGCCGTAAATTGATCTGGATCATCCAACAGTTTTTGTAGATTAAAACCACTGATGTTATAAAGATTTTGTTTACGATTTTTATCCGCAATTTGGCTCAACTGCTTTTGTAAAAAGACATTTGGGTTTTTGTCTTGCAAATTCGCCACAGCTTTTTCATAGCATGCTTTCATTTCATCTGCATACGGTGCAAGAATTGCATCAAAACGGCCTAATACAATTAATGGCAACATCACACGACGATACTGCGGTGGACGATAAGGGCCACGAATAATGTTGGCGATACTCCAGACTAATCCTACAATTTTGCCATGTTGTGAGTGTTGATTTACTTCATTTGTCATTTTCATTTCTCCAATTCAAAAATTCGGTTTATTGCGCCACTTTGGCTTGCACTAAAATTTGTTCGCTCTTCGCTTGATTGTATTCGGCTCTTAAAGCTGTCAATTGTTTGAATATTAAAGCTTCATTGTGTGCTTCTTCGGCAAGTCGAAGAATCTCTTCTTGTTGAAACATAGAAGGAATAACTATTTCCGCTTCTTTTAAGGTCGAAATACTGAGCATCATCAGCAATGATCCTCGACTATTCATTTCAAAATAAGATCGCATTGCTTGTGAATGATTAAAGTACCAAGCTAAAAATTCGGGTTTTATGTTATCAACATTCAAATTCACGACGATAAATTGATTACTTACAACAACTTGATCTGATTCATTACCTTTGAATACATAGGCTTTTGGCTCTCCACGAGCGACCACAATAATCGAGTTATATTTCAAAAATTGAGGTCTTGAGTCGTAAGCCCATTCAAGTTCTGACCATTGATTTTCTGAAATAACTACTTGATCTTTGGATAAATCTTTAATTTGAATTGCTTTGACATCAAAAGTCACTGCTGGTTTCTCAAGGGGGCGTTGTGTAAACCCTGTATAAATCTCAGCAATATTTTTTAATTTCGTCTCCATAGTCTTTCCTTTTAATAAACTTGGAGTACTTTGTTATTTTTCAGATATAATCTGCTTAACAAAGTCTCCTGTGATAGTGGATTTTGTTTTGAAAAGTTATCTGATCGCCAAATCCCAACTTTTCAAATCATGCAGTAGAGCAAAAAGTGCAAGCTCTAACTGCATGAAATCACTATACGATATTAACCTTACTAATGCAAATTTTTTGCACTTTTTCATGTACTGCAAAATTTATTATTTTAATTTTCTAATTCTTCTTGATATTTTTTATAACCTATATAACCCTTTAAAGACCATCTTTTCATTGCGAATTTGATATAACGTTCTTCTTGTTCATTAATAATTTCATTATAAAAATCAGAATAATAATTAATAGTTTTCTTAACATCACTCATAGCTTTAACGGTTTTCCAAACACTTTTTCCTGCTAGTCGTACATGATATAAATCTGTTGGGGCTTCCTGTTCAAACCCTTCAAGATATCGATCTGCTTTAATCCAAATGTCATCATCATTACCTTGAATATTTAATCGAAGTTCCAGTAAAACGAAATTTCCAAGTCTTCTTTTTTGATAATTGTCAATTTCTCTACAATTCTGACCATCAAAATTTCGATTCTGTGTTGCCCACAAGTGTTCTATAGACAAGTAATCATTTGTTTTTCCCGATGATCTACTCTTTAAAATCTTATCGATATTAATCGTTTTATTCGGTTGTAGAGAGGATTCATAGTTCATTAAGAAATAACGAATACCTCGCCAATTATAAAAATCAAAAGAACTTTTACCATCTAAATCAAATGAGGCTTCAAACCAACCATCATGCGCAAGATTTTGAGTAAAACTTACCAATAAATATTCTAGTGCTTGATCATCGTTGATGAGTTCCACCTTGCCGATACTCCTCTCATCATCAGAAACACAGTGCTTTAATAAGTTGCCGTAGTAATATTTACTGGCATATTGGTATAAATCACCTTGTCCTTTATCTTTTCTCGATGTCATACCATTAGCAATGTAGACTCGAAAATTTAACGTTTCTAACAATTGTAAATGCCGTTCAAGTACATCTCCTTTTCCTTTATTTTTTAGTACCAATGCTAGGAATAAAGGCATGATTGAAGCATGGACATTTTGGGCTCTAATGTTTTCAATGAGTGGCTTTATGGTCTTGTCTAAACCAACATAATTAGGAGCATAAAGGTGTTCGTACCACTTTGCAGCTAATTTTAAAAACTGAACAAATTCTTGAAGTTTGGTTATTATTTGATTTTTATTTTCACTTGACTGCAAACATTGATCTATTTTTATTCTATCCTTAAGAACATCATACCCATACTGACTATCAGTTTTATTCATTTTAAAAAATACGACTAAACAGTATCTTAAAAAAGAACTTTCTTCACTTGGTGATGTTTTCTTGGCTTTATTTAATGATTGTAAAATATCCGACCAATGATCTGTAATTTCATCTCTTAATGACAAGGCTGAGAGCTTAATAGAACAATAAATTAAATAATTTTTAACTTTTTCTAATTCGCTGAGTTGTTTACCTCTGTTATTAATAACTTCAAACATGATACCTGTTTCGGCATCTTCTACAGGTGAGTAAACTAAAAATCCTAATCTATTTTCTAAAATATTTAGAATCTGCTCAATAGAAACTCCTGAAGAAGTCTGTTGAGATAACCATTTGACAATCAAATTATGAGCGTTTAATAGCCGCTCATGTGACTCTAATGTAATTGGGCAATTTTCCAAATTAGCATCAGCCAATACTACTTTTTCAAAAAATTTCCGAGTGTCCGTATTTAACTTTAATGCAAATTGGTCATTTCCTATTGCACCTCGTTTTAGATATTTGGTGGTAATACTTTTTTTTAATTCTTCACCTGAAAAAAGTGAAATACATTTTAAAAAGATAACTAGAGTTGTTAAACGTTGTTGTCCATCTACAATATGATATTGATTAGACGGACCTTTGATCTGCGATAAAACAAGCGTACCAGTATAGTGCCTCACAGCAGAAGTATCTAAAAGAAGATGATCAATATCTTTCAATAATTCATCTATCTGCTTTTCATCCCAAGCATATCCCCTTTGATAATCAGGAATTTGAAAAAAATTATTTGTAAAAATCTCTGATAAAGTTAAAAGCTGGGTAACGAAATGATTTTCTAACATGCGAAAAAGCTGGATAAAATAAAAACAATTATATTGATTTAAGCTCTTTAAAAAAACAAAAAATTAATAATATATCAATTATTTAAGCATATTTTACCAATCTAAAAGTAAAAATATATCTTGTCACACCGACTAGTGGGAATTCATCTGAATTTCTTCCCAATCCTTATAACTTGTTTGAGGCTGACCTAAAAGCTTCCAAGTAGATGGTCCTGATGTTGGACGGCCAAATAATATTGCAGCAGGTGTCGAAGTACTTGTAAAAGATACATCTTGAGTAAACTCAATTTTATCATCGACCACTCGGATCATACCTTTATCTATCAAAGATTGACGTTGATTGATAATGAAATTATGTTGAGATGAGGTCTGCTGTTCCTTACCAATAGAACCTTGTCTCACATAGAAAATTCCTTCTTTTATATAAGCTTTTCCATCTACTTTTTTATCACGACTTAAAACAAAAAATTCTGCCTCTATTGCTTCATCTATAGTAGTAGCCAATTGGGTATTTAACTGACTTGAAATTTTTACCACAGGCGTAAGTAAGTTGACCCCTAATGCAGGTAACACAAAACTTAAGTTATCTAAAAAAGTATCCATATCAGAAATATCAGCATCTGATAATCTACCTGCATAGCTTTTTAATTCTTGTTTATTTTCAATTTGATAGAGTGTTTTTTCTTTAATAAATTTATAAACCTGATATTCTAAATACGCACAATGAGTTTTAGTTAGTGTCGTATCCTTACATTGGACTAAAATGACAGTATCCCAGAAATCTTTATTATAGTCATGATGTTGCATTCTCTGAATTCCATTGACGGTTTCTCCAACATAAACATTGTATTTGCCTTCAAGCTCCTGAGACTTACTGATAAGAAAATAAATTCCAGAACCATGCGCATCTTCTTTTTCAAGAAGTTGTTTTAAGCTTGCTCTCGGTGCTGCATATACATAGCCAGTCCAATTCATTAGCTCAGCTCTAACAATACCATTATGTTGTCCATCAACATAAAACAGACGGATTTGACGACCACGTTTTTGCATTCTTTCCTTTCCAATCAAGATGGTTACAAACCAATCAATCTAAAATATTTCTTACTTATTTTTATCAAATCGTAAGATTATCACTAAACACAGCTTTTACATTAAACCCCACAACAAATACCCATTCTCATTAGCCTGCTGATATGCCCAATTAGCAACACTATGTGATCTTTCAATATTTGTCAGAAAACCAAACTTTGATAACTCATCTGTAATGATGCTATCAAAGTTCTGGTTTCGTTCTTGCCACTGCAACAAAAACTCTGCTGATGCTAAAAAATCACTTTTAGCTGAATTGCATTTTTCATCTGCAAGCACAAAATTATGACCTGTATCTGCTGGGTACATCACCCAAGGTATGAAATGATCAACAGCCCATTGATTTTGTTTAATTGGCTTTTGACAGTAGAAACATTTACATGCCTGTAGGTCAACTAGGAACTCCCCTACTTGTCGAAGCTGATTTCGGCTTGGCTCAAACATGAATGTTGCCAGATCAGGTAAACCATCTAAAACCAATAAATTCCCTTTATTTAACCTGACAAAATCAACCCATTTTTTCTGGCATAGTTCTTCAATAATTTCACTAAATTGACGCAAGCAATACATGACATTTGGCAAAAGTATGAGTTGTTGTCGAGAATCTTCTAAATGATATAAAAACTCAATATTTTGACCTTTCAAATTTTGCAGGTAGGTTACAGGCATTTTCTTTATGATATCTGCCACTTTCTTTTTCAATTGCAACCAGTACACATGATCTCGTCTGGCTAAGGCAAGGGATTTATAACGTTGTTGGGCAGTGTGAATTAAGCTAATAATTCCTGCCTGCTTGCCATTATTCTGTTGTAATAGAAATGGGTCATTTTCATTAAAGTGAAATGGCAGTGTCTGCTTCCAGTATAAATCTATAAATTTTTCTGCAATATCCAGATATTCTAAGGTTAAGTTTTCTCCAGTATCACTTCCCTGTTCAATTGCTAAGCGGGAAAGACTCATCAACAAAGCAAATTTATAAGTGGAAGAAAAACTTCCTGAATGTAAAATTTGCTGGATCTGTTTCAGAAACCTGAGTTGCTGCTGCGGTGTAGGTATAGATACTGACATTATTTATTCAATTTTTTTTTGAAATACGATATTCAGCCAATCTTCATGATGATCGGGACGCTTATCAATGGTAATCCATTGTTGTAACAGTAAAATATTATCAAATTTTTTTAATAAGTTCTGTGCCTGTGATTCATCTATATCTGTAAATTTTCTTCCATCCTTGTAACGGTCTCCCGTACCATATTTAAATGACATATAGCAGATACCATTAACTTTTAATGCTTTTAATATTTTTTCCAGTACCTCAGGCAAGCTTTTTCTTTCACAATGTAATAGTGAAGCACATGCCCAAATACCATCATACTGATTTAGCTCAGACAACTCATAGAAGCTTTCAAAACGCACATCGATTCCAGTGAATTGACTTGCCTTATCAACCAGTTCTTTTGAATAATCTGTTGCTGCTACCTGATAACCTTTATTCTTAAAAGCCAAGGTATCCCTACCTGAACCACAACCTAAATCAAGTATAAAAGCCTTATCTGATAGATAGCATAAAAATGGTTGATATAGGCTCTCCATATCTACTTTGAATGTAGACTCGAAGAACCCTAATGCATTTATATCGTAATAATCTAAAGTTTGTTTCATTTATAACATGAGTAATTTTTTTCGATTCTACCAAAAAAATAAGGGAGCAAAAGCTCCCATTACTCTCGTTCTTCCATCTTAGACTCAATCCACTGATGGATTTCCCAAGCAGACCAACCGATACGCATCTCTGTTAACCGTATCGGCTGAGGAAATTCCGGATCATAATACTTTGATTTCTTATTGATCATCTCATAGATTTTTGATTTGCTTAGAGCAGTAAATTCAACAACATGCTTGATGTTAATGATTTGATTCATCTGAAAAGTTTGACCTGTGAACGCATTCATGATGTTTTTCTCCCAATCAATGATGCGAGCGCAATTTCGCTCAAATAATAGAGC
>NZ_BAEB01000017.1:0-70912 GCF_000241225.1 Acinetobacter sp. NBRC 100985
ATTTTTAAGGGGTTAATATGATAAAAATAAATGACGATAAAAATAAGTACAAAAATCGAGATAATTAGGTACGTATTAATTGTATGAAAACTTTTTAAAAACTTTAGCATGCTGCTGCTGACCCACCCAATACACAATACAATAAAATATAATGTTTATAGTTTATTGTTTTTATTGACTGTTGCTAATATATATTGTTTTAAATTGACTTTTTTGTGTTTCTTTATGTTACTAATTTTATCAAATTGTAAAAATATTGAGTTGAAAATTATGGGATTTTAAAGAACTTAAGCAATATATTGTTTATGTTTAACATATTGCTTGAATATTTATCTATTAATTTTAAATAAGATACTCTAAAAAACTCCTCATCAGATTCTGTGTCTTTTGTTCTAAATCTTGTGCATACAAATAATTATCATTTCTCAACTGTTGAATCGATAGTTGAGCATTACGTATTTCACAAGTATGCCCAATTAGCCATTTTTCGAAGCTTTCTTCAAGAATTTCTAAATGAAATTGTAGTGCTAAAATATTTTTTCCAATGGAAAAGGCTTGATTTGGATACATTGCAGAACTTGCGAGTAAGGTCGCATTCTCTGGTAAATCAAAAGTATCTCCATGCCAATGCAATACTTTTGTATCTTTAAGTGGCGATAAAATATTCTGTTCTACATTTTTGATTTCTAATTCACTCCATCCTATTTCTTTTTGTTCACCTGCATAAACGTTTGCTCCTAGCGCATGTGCAATTAATTGAGCACCAAGACAAATACCAATCGTTGGCTTATCGTCTTTTAAGCGTTGTCTTAAACCAGAGATTTCATCAATTAAAAAAGGGTAGTCTTCTGTTTCGTAGACACCAATTGGTCCACCTAAAATAATCGTGAGACCTTCATAATTAAGCGCTGGACTGAGATCATCAACACCAGCTTCAAAATAACGAACACGGAAACCGAGCTGATAAAATACGTCTTCTAATGAACCTAAGTCTTCGAATGCTAGATGTTGAATTGCATAGATTGTTTTAGGAAATGATGTATTCAAGTTCATAGAAATATTTCTTATGTCAGGTGTATTTGGGGACTACTTGTAAGGCAATTAATCTGAATGACTGTTCCAATCAGATCGAAGTAAGCCATAGTGTAGCAAATCATGAAACTGATTTGACCAATAACCTGCTTCTCTGTGATGACCTTCATATTTAAAAGCTAAATTTTCAGCTAAGCGAAGGGAAGGATAATTCTTGGGATGGATAAATGCTTCAATTCGACTGAGTTTCATGTGTGCAAAACCCCAAGCAATCATGGTCTTTAATGCTTCCGTCATGTATCCATGACCCCAAGCAGAGGATGAGAGTTCATAACCAATTCTACATTTCTTCCAATCAGGCTCCCATTTGAATAAGCCACAGGTTCCAATCAATTGATCACTTTCTTGGGTTTGTATACCCCAACGCGTTGCAGGGTTTGGGTGTGTTCTCCAGTCTGCAAAAATTCGAACATATTTTTGAGCTTCTGATATGGATCGAATAGGATCTGCACCAAACCAACGCATTGCCTCGGCATTTGAATAAATTTCAAAAAGTTGAGGTACATCATCCATCGTAATTTCACGCAGTAATAGTCTTTCAGTAGATAAAATTGGAAAAGGTGTCATCGTATTCTACTTCTAAAAATATGGTATTAGAAAAGGAGCTTAGGTTGATCTATATGTTGAAACTCTGGGACTTGATGCTCATCTTTTAAGTCCACGCCTGATAAGCCAAGTCGTTTTGATTCTTTCATTAAATTCATCAGTCGTTGCGTAGCAATTGGAATGCTCAAGCCTGCTGGACGAACATTTGAAATGCAATTGCGTGCTGAATCGAGACATCCTGTGTGGGCATGCCATGTATAGTAAATTCCCATGCTATCTGGTGAGCTAAGACCCGGGCGTTCTCCAATTAGCATAACCAACATGGATGCTTTGAAAATCTGAGCAACATCATCACCTAATGCAACTCGGCTACCTGTTGCTAAAATAATAGGTGCAAGACTCCAACTTTCTTGCTGAATATATTTGTTTAGAGACAAAATAAAGGGGATTGCATTTGCCTCTATCGCACGTGCGGAGAGTCCATCACCGACAACAATACAAACATCATAGGGTTGTGAATCAATAGATTGCTCAATAAGTATTTGTTTTGAGTGCTCTGAAAGCTGTCGTCCTAAGTCTGGTCGTTTTAGATATGTTTCTTTATTTTCTGCATTGCTGTTTACATGATAGCTTTGTAGTGAATGATCTTTTAATTGCTCAGTTAAATAGGCTGTATTCAGGTTCTGATAAACCGCATCTTGAGCTTGCGCATGCGAAAGTTGAAACTCAAGTAGCGCTTGAGTTGGGATGCTGCAACCTGCACGACCAAGCGCAATTCGAGCATCTGTGAATTGTTTCAGTTTTTCCCACTGATCTTGATGTAGATGTGCAGGATGTTGAATATCACGATCAAGTTTCATCGTCATTCTCCTAATTCATCAGTAATCGTGAAAATTTTTCTGGCATATGATCAGACCAACAAATTTGAGCATGTTGCTGTTTAAAAATTCCTTGTTGTTCTAACCAAGCTGAAAACTCAGGGGCAGGTTTTAAGCCCAAAAGTTGTCTTAAGTACAACGCATCATGGAATGATGTGGTTTGATAATTCAGCATTACGTCATCAGAACCAGGGATACCCATAATAAAATTAAGTCCAGCCGCACCGAAAAGGGTGAGGAGTACATCCATATCGTTCTGATCTGCATCTGCGTGGTTGGTATAACAAATATCACAGCCCATCGGTAAACCGAGTAATTTCCCACAAAAATGATCTTCTAAACCTGCACGGATAATTTGTTTACCATTGTAGAGATATTCGGGTCCTATAAAGCCAACAACAGTATTGACCAGCAATGGTTTATATTTTCGAGCAACAGCATAAGCACGTGTTTCAAGTGTTTGTTGATCTACACCATGATGTGCATTACTGGATAGAGCACTGCCTTGCCCAGTTTCAAAATACATGACATTTTGCCCTAATGTCCCTCGATTCAGTGCTAGTGTTGCCTCATAGCCTTCTTGTAATAAATCAAGTGAAATCCCAAATCCTTCATTGGCTCGTTGTGTTCCTGCAATAGATTGGAACATTAGATCAATGGGTACATTCTTTTCAGCCAGTTGGATACCTGAACTGATATGTGTCAGAACACATGACTGCGTGGGGATTTGATACTCTTGAATGACGTGATCAAGTAGTTTTAACAACTCGGTAAGATTATGCAAATTGTCTGTTGCGGGATTAATTCCTATCACCGCATCGCCATTGCCATACATTAAACCATCTAAAATACTCGCTGAAATACCAAGTGCATCGTCAGTTGGATGGTTAGGTTGTAACCGAGTCGATAAATGACCTTTTAGCCCAATGGTATTACGGAACTGAGTGACGACTTCACATTTGCTTGCGACATAAATTAAATCTTGATTGCGCATGATTTTACTGACCGCAGCAACCATTTCTGGTGTAAGCCCTGAAGCAAGCTGAGATAATGTTTCAGTCGTCGCTTGTTCGCTCAACAACCAATTCCTAAAGTCCCCCACTGTGAAATGAGAGATCGGAGCAAAAGCATATTGATTGTGCTCATCAATAATCAAGCGTGTGATTTCATCTATGTCGTAATCAACTACCGTTTCATTGAGAAAGGTTTTTAGTGGTACATCCGCTAAAGCCATTTGAGCAGCAACACGCTCTGTTGCATCAAGTGCAGCAATCCCTGCCAATTCATCACCAGAGCGTAAAGGTGTTGCTTTTGCCATCAATGTCTTTAAATCAGTGAAATGATATTGTTGATTGGCAACCATAATTCGATAGCTCATTGTGATTTCCTTATATTATTTGGCTTCTTGTTCTGCTGCCTTGATATTGGCAAACTCTTCTTCTGGCGTACCTTTAATTAAATGATAGCGACTATAGAATAAAAAGTAAGCAATAAAGCAAGCGTAGATTGCTGCTGCGATAAACCAAACTTTAGGATTCACCACGAAACCTGCAACAACCGCAGCAATGGCAAGCACTAAGGCAATGATTGAAGTAAAAATGCCCCCAGGTGTTTTGTAAGGACGTGGCATATCAGGTTTAGATAAGCGTAATTTAATATGCGCAAGTAACATCAGCACATAAGAAATGGTTGCACCAAATACAGCAATTAAAATAAGAGAGTCGCCTTCACGAGTGAGAGAAAGAAAAAAACCGATAATTCCGGGGATAATAATGGCTAAATAGGGGGCTTTATTTTTATTGGTCAGTGATAACGAGGTTGGTAAATATCCTGCACGAGACAGAGCGAAAATTTGACGAGAATAAGCATATATAATTGAGAAAAAACTCGCAATTAAACCAGCCAAACCCACGAAATTAACAAAGGTTGCTAACCATGTTTCTGTTCCATAGACTTTGGTCAATGCATCAACTAAAGGTGCGCCTGAGTTTTGTAATGTACTTGCACCAGCAGCGCCAGCCCCTAAGACTAAGATCAAGATTGCGAAGGCTGTTAAGATCAACATCGCACCAATTAGACCTCTAGGTAAAGATTTTGCAGGGTCTTTGGCTTCTTCAGCAGCCAATGGAACACCTTCGACTGCAAGAAAAAACCAAATGGCAAATGGAACAGCCGCCCAAATACCTAAATAGCCTTGTGGAAGGAATGCGCTTGCACCTGATGCGGTGGTGGTCGGAATATCTAATAAATTTTGTAAGCTAAAATGTGGTGCCATTGCCGCAACAAATACCACCAGAGCAATGACCGCAATTAAAGTAATTGCAAACATGATTTTAAGTGCTTCACCAGCACCTTTTAAATGAATACCCATAAAGAGTAAATAGCAGCTTAAATACACTATCCAACCGTTGAGACCAAACAGGGATTCACAATAGCCACCAATAAAAACAGCAATCGCAGCGGGTGCAATTGCATACTCAATTAAAATGGCTGTTCCTGTTAAATAACCTCCGAACGGTCCAAAAGCAGCACGAGCAAAGCTATAACCACCGCCTGCGGTTGGCATCATTGTCGCCATTTCCGACATGGATAGACATAAACAGAGATACATGATTGCAACGAGGATGGTCGCAACAAACATACCACCCCAACCACCTTGGGCAATCCCAAAATTCCAGCCTGCAAAATCACCTGAAATGACATAGGCAACACCTAAGCCAATGAGGAGAAGCCAACCGACTGTACCTTGTTTGAGTTGACGTTGAGAAAAATACTCAGCCGATGAAATTTCTGAGCTTGACGAAGAAGGGGCAGATACAGAGTTCGCTTGGTCCATACAACTTTACTCCTCAGAGTGAATTTGTATCAAACAGTGCAAAAGTAATGCCTAAATTTAGAAGTGCTGATTTATTTTTAGTATTTTTTATTCCAAATGGTAAAAATAAAAGCTTTTTCTCTTTTCATTTGAGAGTTTATATCAGTTACCAATAGGCAGATTTATTTGAGAAAAGGATAAATGCAAAAAAAAGTAGGAAATTTTGAATAATATACTTTGTGGTGCTCAAATATGGTGCGAAATATTAAAAAAAGAACTCCAAAACAAGTTTTTGGAGTTCCCTCATAAAAATTAATTCTAGTTAATCTTTTGCTCTAACCATTGAAAGAGCTGCTGATATACTTCCGCTCGAACAGCGGGTGCTGACAGTACAAGATCATGTAGCCCATTATGAACTGCTAAAGTCTGCACATCACCTTGCATTTTTTTAGCATTATCGGTCATGTCTTTAACATCTAGAATAACGTCGCTTTGTTGCGCATCCGTACCCCATTTACGAGGGTATTTAGACTGGTGCGAATGCATAATCAGTGTAGGGACTTTTAGACTAACACCTTTATGGATTTCTTTTTGTGCCTCGTGAATTGCTGTAACAAAACAGAGATCCACAAAAGGCATGGTTTTAGGCTTCCAATCCAGATTGAAATCCCATTCGCCGTAAAAATCTTTATGCAAACTTGGTGTGTACCATTTATTTAAGCCACTTGGAAATTTGGCATTCGGTAACCGTTTACCAACCTCACTGAGTAAAGGAATGCCAACTTTTTTCTCAATAACACTTTTATAAAAATCATAAAAAGGACTATTTGCCCAAACTGCTTTAATGAGGCGGTGATCAGGGTAATGTGCTGCATAAAGTGTTGTAATCAGACCACCTGTTGAATGCCCAGCAAGCAAGACTTGATTGTGATTTTCTTGACCAATAATTTCGAGTGCTTTACTGATTTCAGCATCGTACTCTCTCAAATCAAGCACATAGTAAAGTTTTTGATGAGCGAGTTTAGAGCGACCATATTTTCTTAGATCGAGTGCATAGAAATCATAACCATGTTGATTAAATTGCTCAGCCATTTCTTTTTGAAAGAAATAATCGGCAAAACCATGGATATAGAGAACGGCTTTTTTCGTTGCTAATGCGGCTTTCTTTCGGATCAAAGTCGCAACAACTTTTCCGTCATAATCATCAGCAAAATCTAAGGTCATTTGCTGATAATCTTCACCTAATATATCTGTTTGATATGTATTGAGATTTGAGCTATTCATTTTTATATATCAAGTCTGAATTCATTAACAAACACATTAAATGAAAACCTTCGTATGTCAATGTAAAAGTGAGGCATGATGAGTTTTCTCCATGACATAGATTTTTATTTTCCATAAAAAATCGTTAAGCTATGTGCTGTTGTTTTTGACTGAAGAAATTATGAAACAAGAGACTGCACTCAAGTTACTTAAAGCTGGGGAAAATGTTTTTTTAACGGGCTCAGCCGGTGCAGGAAAAACTTATACGTTAAATCAATACATTCATTATTTAAAAGCACGCAAAGTACCTGTTGCAATTACAGCTTCAACGGGTATCGCTGCAACGCATATGAATGGGATGACTATTCATACATGGGCAGGAATTGGAATCAAAGATAGCTTGAGTGATGATGATCTCAAGCGGATGAAAGAGCGAAAATATTTAAAAGAGCATTTAGAAAATGCCCAAGTTTTAATTATTGATGAAATTTCAATGTTGCATGCCAAACAGCTCAATCTCGTTAATCAAGTCCTCAAATACTTTAAAGAAAGTGACGAAGCCTTTGGGGGGATTCAAGTGATTGTCGCTGGAGATTTTTTCCAGTTACCTCCTGTGGGCCGAAATGGCGAGGCCAATCGAGATAAATTTTGTTTTATGTCGGATGCTTGGGTCGAAGCAAAATTTCGTGTGTGTTACTTAACGGAGCAACATCGTCAGGATGATGAAATTCTCAACCAGATTTTAAATGCAATTCGCGCGCAAAATATTCAAGGCAATCATATTTCGGCTTTACAACAATCTCGTCAGCACGATATAGGTGAGACATTTACCCGCCTTTATACACACAATATGGATGTTGATAATATTAACTATCAGCATCTTAATGAAATCGATAATGAAAGCCACCAATTTAATGCAGTTTTAGATGGTAATGAAAAGCTGATTGAAACCTTGAAATCATCAGTTCGTGCACCAGAAGAACTTACTTTGAAAAAGCATGCCAAAGTTATGTTTGTAAAAAATAATTTTGATATGGGCTACATCAATGGCAGCTTGGGTGAAGTCATTGGATTTGAGGAAGATGATAAAAATGGTATTTTGCCTAAAGTGAAATTGACTGATGGCACAACCTTATTGGTTGAGCCAGAAACTTGGTCAATTGAAAATGAGGCAGGTAAGGTGATTGCGAGTTTTCAGCAAATTCCTTTACGTTTGGCTTGGGCAATTACCATTCATAAGAGTCAGGGTATGACCTTAGAAGCCGCAGAAATTAATCTAACGCATACTTTTGAGAAAGGTCAGGGCTACGTTGCTTTATCTCGATTGAAGTCTCTGACTGGACTTAAATTATTAGGTTTCAATGAGCAGGCTTTAGAGCTAGACAGTTTGGCAATCAAAGCAGATCGCCGTTTTCAGGAGTTGTCTACTGAAGCTGAAACGAACTTTGAAAATATTGATTTAACCACACAACATAATGCCTTTATTCGTCATTGTGGTGGTACGTTAAATACGACGGAAATTAGTCGTAATGAGAAAAAACTCGCTAAAGGTGCGAAGCAGAATTATGCTGCGGCAACTTTAGAAGAAACACGTGCTTTATTTGAAGAAGGTTATGAGATTGAAGATATTGCACATGAGCGTGGTTTAACGCCAGCAACGATTATTAATCATCTATCTCGTCTACATAAAGAACAAGGTTTAGATATTACTGTAGCGAATCCTGGTGATGACGTCGTGGAAGAAGTTCGTAAGATTTATAAACGTTTGCATAAGCGTAAAAATCCTGAACATTTTACTGATGATGGTGCAATTAAACTCAGACCGATCGTTGAAGCAACAAGTCCTAGGATGGCTTATGATCAAGTGCGTTTAGCTTTATTATTTATTGAATAGGAGCAATAAATGCCTCATATAATTACGAATTATTCTTCTAATTTGAATAGTTTAGATTCGTTGCAACTTTTGAAAGACGTAAATACTGTATTACTCGATACGATGCTATTTAGTGAGCATGATATCAAGTCACGTATTTTTAAAGATCAAAATTTTTTAATTGGTGTAAATGGAATTCAAGATGCTTATATCCATTTAAAACTCTATTTATTAAGTGGACGATCTGACGCTCAAAAAAAATCATTAGGTGAATTACTGCTCAACATCCTTGAACAGAAAAATTATTTAAAATCAAAAATCGATTTAAAAATTCAACTCTGTGTTGAGGTGATTGATATGCCTAAAGAAAATTATTTTAAAAGTACTGTTTAACTTTTGAATTACTATATTAACTCTCATAATCGCAGGATACCAACTCTACATCCACATATTGCCGAATTAAATTATCATCAAGCATATGCACATAATCTAGGAATGCAACATTAAAACTACCGACGGTTTGTGCATGCTCATAAGCAAGTTTACCTGCAATTGCAAAGTGAATATGTGATGCAAGTGCAGCAATTGTAGATGCACTAACAGCACTATACGCTGCTGTTAATGCACCTAAAGCACAACCTGTTGCTGTGATTTTAGGTTGTAAGTGACAACCACCATTTACCCGAATAACAAGATCTAATTCTTTAGAAATGATGTAATCCGATTCACCCGAAATCGCAATACATTTAGCATGGTTTAATAAGTTCTTTGCTTGTACATATACATCTTGGCTATTTAGCGTACTGTCTACACCTTTGGATTGAATTTGACTGCCAGCCAGCGCACTGATTTCTGAGGCATTTCCGCGAATAATTGTTGGATTAAATTTTAAAAGTTGATCTACAGTTTCACTACGCCACTTCAAAATCGCACCATAACCCACAGGATCAAGTATCCACGGTACTTCATGCTGCTGAGCAGTTTGTGCTGATATTAACATTGCCTGTGTCTGTTCAGTTGTTGGTGTGCCAACATTAATACTGAGTGCGGAACTGATTTTAGTAAAATCTCCCGCTTCAAAAGGATTATCAATCATCGCAGGTGACGCACCGGCGGCAAGTAAAATATTCGCTGCGTAATTACTGGCAACACTATTGGTTATACATTGAACGAGTGGCGATTGTTTTTGTAATGAATGCCAAGCTTCTATGACTTGATCAATAAGTTGTTGTTTCTGTGACATGATAAATCCTGAGCTAACTAACGCGTAAAATAATGGTCTTGATGTTTACATTGACGGCAAATCAATGAGACGTAATCTTTAGCATCATAGTCCACAACTAAATCATTCGAACCACAATACATACAACGCTTAACCGAATAAAAATTTAAACGAGGTTCAATTTTACGCCAAGATTTCCAAACAGGTTGAAAGAAAATATTTTCGTCATAACCTAAAAACTTAAATAACAAAACCTCACTCATTTTACTAAAAGGAATGTTGTGTGGTCTTGGCAATGTGCTTGTTTCCCAACGTTCAGCCAAAGCACGTTCACGATATTGTTCAAGTGTCTTTTTCAATAAGTTGGTATTAATAAACTTATCATTTCTCGGCTGCAATGCTTTCTGTTTATAAAGATATTCTAAAGCGGTTTGAATAAGATAATAAATTTGACCAATCGCTAACCCCTCCATCAAACGATAGCAAAAAGCCTGAAACGAACGATTTCCAGCAATTTGAATTCCCCAAGTACGACAGTAGAACTGCATGAATTGCACAATCTCTTGGTAAAGCACCAAGTAGAGAGCATCCTTAACTTCATCTGTAGTTTTAAAGGGAACACCTAAACTTAAATTTTCATAAAACCACTGGCGAAGCTGGTGGGTAATACTAAACAGACTTGGGTCAGCATAGCCATCTAAGCGAACATTTAAATAATAATGTTCAGTTTCAATGCCAGAATCTTGTGGTTTTAAAATACCGACTTTGACGAGGTCTTGAATCAAATGGTTCTGAAATAAAAAATTAGGCGTGAATTCATGATATTTAATGTTTTTCCAATGGATGATTTCATCATGCTGAATGTCTTCACGTGCATAACCATCCAATAGACTCAACAAGAACAGTTTATGTAAAAAACTGAGTTGATTGAGGCTATAGATGATTTCATCTTTTGCTTTGTATTTGCGTTGTTCTTGTAAAAGTGCTTGTTGTGTTTGTTTCTTTCGTTGTGCCGTGCATTGAGTACAATGACAGTTCATGTTGCTATCAGGCTTAAAAACACGATGTTCGCAATGGCTGCACTCATGAAATTGGATATCTTGAGTGTATTGTTCAGCTTCGACCCAGTACATTGAAGCTTGGCAGAGAGGACAATGGCTACTTTCATCTAACTGTTTTTGTAGAATCTGTAAATCCATTGAGAAGAAACCTATTGTGCCTAAATAAAAGATTATACATGTTGGCATAAAAGAATGATGCATAGTTTTAAATTGCAAATTAAAAGCTTGAAATTTGATTTAATTTTTTAGATTTTTTACTGCCTTCAATTACAGAGAGAAAATATAACTTTGCTAACCCTTGTTCATTTAACTGTTAATTTGTGACTTAGTTAAAATTCTTTTTGATTTTAAATAATTAAATATCTATTGGTCGTGTTGACTGCTGATTGTTGTTGTAATACATATGTATATTAGATGGATCAATTTTGCATTACGGAGCATATTATGCAAAGAAACTCACTCATGAATGGACTCATGGGAGTGTCATTTATTTTATTCACTTCTACCAGTTTTGCTGCAACACCTGAAGGTTTTTGGAAAAGTATTGATGACCGTACTGGTGAGCAGCTTTCGATCATAGAAATTAAGAAAAAACCTGATAATACATATACAGGAACGATTGTTTACCGCTATCCAGTTTTAGGTGGTGGGGCTGTGTTAACCAATTGTGTGAAATGTCCCGAACCATTTAAAAATAAGCCAATCTTAGGTCTACAAATTGCTTGGGGATTAAAAGAAGATCCTAAAAAGCCAAATCAGTATATTGATGGTCGTGTGTTAGAACCTAAAACAGGCAATATTTATAAAGGTAAAGCGCAATTGAGTGCTGATGGGAAACGTATGCGTATGCGTGGATATATGGGGATTTCAGCATTAGGTCGTACCCAAGTTTGGATTAGAACAGATAGTGCGAATCCTTAAATAAGAACTATTTACAGAGACGCCTGAACAACGAGTTTAGGCTTTTTTTTGTTTAAAATTATGTACATATGTATATAAAATATAAATAACGATGTGGTTGTTTTTTGTGCTAAAGAGTGGTTTTGTACGATGTAACTTCCTAAAAAGTGTGATAATTTTCGACCATTAAATTTATAACGATGAATAGCTTACTTTTTTAAGACGGGGGTTAATATGCTAAATCATATGCTCATGAAAGGAATCATGGGACTTTCAATTGCTTTTGCAAGTGCTACGACATTTGCTGCTTCAATCGAAGGCTATTGGAAAAGTATCGAAGAAAGAACAGGTGAACAATTATCAATTGTTGAAATACGTAAAGGAAATGACGGACGTTTTCATGGAAAGATAGTTTATCGTTACCCAACACGCGGTATCGCGTTAACCAACTGTACGAAATGTGCAGCGCCAAATACAAATAAACCATTGCTAGGCTTAGAGATTCTGTCTGGATTTAGAGAAGATCCAAACAAAGCTGATGCTTATATTGATGGGCGTGTATTAGAAGCTACCAGCGGTCGTGTTTATAAAGGCAAAGCTGTTGTGACTGGTGATGGTAAGCGATTACGTATGCGTGGCTATATGGGCGTATCTGCTTTAGGCCGCACTGTGGTTTGGTTACGAACAGATAGTGCAAATCCGTAATGAGCCTTATAAAAAACCTCGAATCTAAACAAGGTTCGAGGTTTTTTTATTGGATAAAGTAAATCGTTAAACAGGGCATGGTAAGTTTTCGTCCTCCTGACCAATTTTTTTAGCTGCAATTAATGCTTGAACTTTCTTACTTGGTACTTTCTCTTTTCCAAGCGCATCGTAGGTGTTGATTACATTGGTGACTTCTAGTGTTGTTAGACTAATTCCCTCCGCTGATAAAAAAACTGAGATAACGTTATGATCGATGCCTGCAGCGGCAAGATCATGGATTGCTTTAATATTTTCTAGGCGATAAAGATGCGCTTTCAATTCCATAGTCGTAGCCCTCACTTGTTATTTTAAATACCTACATTGGCATATATGTTTAAGCAATAACCGTGCACAAAATGTAAAGCTAACGAAAAAAATGTAAAGCTAACGAAAAAAATGTAAATTAAGCGATGAAATGCAGAGAGGTTTGTCACTTTTATTTATAAAGAGAAAACTATGTTGTAATTTTGTCTAAACGATAAGCCGATTCATCAAATTTTATTTGAAAATAGACAATCTCAACCCAATAAAAATTTTAAACGCATGTCGGGTCTTACAGACAGTTTTTATTGGTTGGCGTATGATTTGTGCAGATGTCTGTGATACTCGTGGTTATAACTGTTTTCAATGCGAGATTTTTAGACCAAACGGCATAATTTATGCAAATAAAAGACGCTTCAAGAAGTCTTGTCGACAAGACCATATACATGAAATCATGAAAGATAAGGAATACTGATGAATATCGCGGCTCAACCTCCTGTTCAAACGGATCAAACCATTTATTTAAAAGACTATCAAAAGCCATCGTTCTTGGTTGAATCAATTAATTTAGATATTCAAGTTTATGATGATCATACAATTGTTGACTCAACACTAGTGATGAAGCGTCAGGCAGCAGGCGCATTAACGCTTTTAGGCCGTGATTTAGAGCTAAAGTCGATTCAACTCAATGGTCAGATGCTCAGTGCAGATCAATACGTT
This sequence comes from Acinetobacter sp. NBRC 100985, assembly GCF_000241225.1. Taxonomy (NCBI): domain Bacteria; kingdom Pseudomonadati; phylum Pseudomonadota; class Gammaproteobacteria; order Moraxellales; family Moraxellaceae; genus Acinetobacter; species Acinetobacter sp. NBRC 100985. Next base: position 13,376 of record NZ_BAEB01000017.1, read on the forward strand.
CTAGACAGTGAACAATTGCAGATCACAGATGCACCAGATGAGGTCATTCTTCAAACACAAGTCATTATTCATCCAGAATCAAATACACAACTTGAAGGCTTATATAAAGCTGGCGATTTATTTGTTACGCAGAATGAGCCAGAAGGTTTTCGTAAAATTACTTTCTATCCTGATCGCCCAGATGTACTTTCAGTATTTACTACACGTGTAGAGGCAGATAAAAAATATCCAGTTTTATTGGCCAATGGTAATTTGCTTGAAACAGGTGAAGCAGGTGATGACCGTCATTTTGCGATTTGGCAAGATCCAACCAAAAAACCGAGCTATTTATTTGCCTGTGTGATTGGTGATTTGGCGGTACTGAAAGATCGTTATACGACTTCAGAAGGGCGTGACGTTGCATTAGAAATTTATGCCATCGAAAAAGATATTCCAAAATGTCATATTGCGATGGAAGCTTTAAAGCATTCTATGCGTTGGGATGAGGAACACTATGGTCGTCCTTATGATTTGGACAACTATATGATTGTGGCTGTGAGCCAGTTCAACATGGGCGCAATGGAAAATAAAGGTCTCAATATCTTTAATACCTCGTGTGTACTTGCCGATGAAGAATTCACGACTGATGCCGCAATTATGCGTGTGCAGTCTGTGATTGCGCATGAATATTTTCATAACTGGACAGGTAATCGTATTACTTGTCGTGATTGGTTCCAGCTCTGCCTTAAAGAAGGTTTAACGGTTTTCCGTGATCAATCTTTCTCTGAAGATTTACAGTCAGCCGCAGTACAACGTATTGATGATGTTGCTGTACTCAAATCACATCAATTTCCTGAAGATGCTGGTCCGTTATCACACCCTCCGCGTCCAGATCATTTTGTGGAAATTAATAATTTCTATACTGCGACAGTGTATGAGAAAGGTGCGGAAATTAACCGCATGATGGCGACTTTATTAGGTAAAGAAAAATATCGTAAAGGAACGGATGAATATTTCCTTCGCTATGACGGTCAAGCTGTAACCGTTGAAGATTGGGTTGCTGCACTCAGCGCTGGTTCAGGTGTTGATTTGTCTAACTTCCTCACTTGGTATAATCAGCCAGGTACACCTAAGTTAGAAGCAAAAGGTGAATATGATGCTGCTGCGCAAATTTATCGTTTGAGCTTTAAACAAAGTTTAAAAGCACATCCAAAATACCCAAATTTAAAAGCTGTTCCGATTCCTGTTGCTTTGGCATTATTCAATGCCAATACAGGTGAGCAATATACATTGCATAGCACTGATTTATTTGTAAATGATGTGAAAGATGGTGTCTATCTGTTTGATACTGATCAGGCAACAATTGAGTTTACAGGGATAACTGAACAGCCTGTTGCTTCATTATTACGTAATTTCTCTGCGCCAGTGAATTTGATATTTGATTATTCGAATGATGATTTGGCGTTCTTAATTCAGCATGAAACCAATGGTTTTAATCAATGGCAAGCAACTCAAACGTTATTAGAACGTATCTTATTAGAAGATCATAAAGCAGATACTTATATTCAGGCGATTAAAAATACATTGCCAGATTTAGTGAATAAAGATCCATTACTCGCTTCGCGTCTGTTTGATGTACCAAGTGAAAACTATTTGGGTAGTCGTATTGATCAAGACTATGAGCCAGAAATTGTTCGTGAAAAACGCGAGTCTGTGCTGAATCGTTTAGCGCGTGAATTAGGATCATTCTGGAAAGAAACTTATCTTGCTTTAGATCCAGATCAGCAAAAAGAATTTTCTTTGGCAATGGGTGTTCGTGCGCTAAAAAATATCATGTTGAATATGTTAGCCCGTCAAGGTGATGATGCTGTATTTGAATTGGCTTATGAACAGTATCAACAGACAGGCAATATGTCTGAACGTTTAGGTGCTTTACGTGTATTGGTTTGGAATGATGCGCCACAAGCACAGGCGGCTATAGATGATTTTTACAATCGTTTCAAAGATGAAGCCTTGTCATTAGATCAATGGTTTATGATTCAAGCTTCAAATCCATGCGCAACAGCAGAGACCATTGAATATCTAACCAAACACGTTGATTATGATCTAGGTACACCGAACCGTATTCGTTCAGTTAGCGGTGGTTTAGCGGCGAATCCTGTAAATACATGGAGTTATGGCGTTGATCATTTCGTTCAGCTTGCTGCATATTTAGATGAGAAAAACCCGATTTTAGGATCTCGTTTGCTACAAGTGCTTTCACGTTGGTATACACTAATCGAGCCGCAACGCACTCAGGTTCAACAAGCCTTAAAAGCATTACAGCCAAAGGTGAAGTCGAAAAATGTATCTGAAACATTAAACTCTTTATTGAGTATCTAATCTGATTTAAGCTTTTTGTTAGCCATAGTCTTTTACGGTTGTGGCTATTCTTTTTTATTGAATACGGAATTTTCCCCGCTAAAAAATCATAAAAATAAAAAGGGATATTTTAGGAATAATCACAGATGGCTTTGAGTGTATTTGATCTTTTTAAAATTGGTGTTGGTCCTTCAAGCTCCCATACTGTTGCCCCCATGCGAGCAGCGTATCGATTCGTTCAACTTCTGAAAGAGCGTGATGATCTACAGAATATTGAGCAAGTCAAAATTTTCTTATACGGTTCTTTATCATCCACAGGGATCGGACATGGTACAGATAAAGCAACAATATTAGGTCTCATGGGTAATGAGCCTGAAACGATTGATATTGCAGAAAGTCGATTGATCCTAGGTCAAACTTTAGTGACTAAGAAACTAAAAGTTGATGGTACAAAACTGATTGATTTTGATGCTGACCGAGATATTACTTTTATCGATGAGGCCTTAGCTTATCATCCAAATGCGATGAAAATTGTCGCGTATGACAAACATGAACATGAGGTTTATGCCAATACCTATTATTCAATTGGTGGTGGTTTTGTTTTAGATGAAAGTCATGTCAATCATGGCAGTTTCATTGAAGACAACACGCAAATTCCTTATCCATTTCAAACGGCCAAAGAGTTATTAGCGCTGTGTAAAAAGTATAATTGCAGTATTAGTCATTTGATGTTGGAAAATGAGAAAAGCTGGCGAACTGAAGATGAAATACGCACTAAAATTATCGAAATTTGGAAGGCAATGCAGACCTGTATCCAAAGCGGATTAGAGCATGAGGGCGTTTTAGAGGGTGGATTAAATGTAAAACGTCGAGCTAAAAATATTCATCAACGGTTATTAAGAAAAGAAAATCAAAATTTGATTGAAACGACCTTTAATGCAATGGAGTGGGTCAACTTATTTGCTCTTGCAGTAAATGAAGAAAATGCCGCAGGTGGTCGAGTGGTAACAGCACCAACCAATGGTGCAGCAGGGATTATTCCAGCAGTTTTATCCTATTATGTAAATTTTTCAAAAGATGAGTCTGAAGATACCATCGTAAAATTCTTTTTAAGCGCAGCAGCAGTTGGAATTTTATGTAAATTGAATGCTTCTATTTCTGGTGCAGAAGTTGGATGTCAGGGCGAGGTTGGTTCAGCATGTGCAATGGCTTCGGCTGGTTTAGCAGAAATTTTAAATGGCACACCTGAGCAAGTTGAACATGCTGCTGAAATTGGTCTGGAGCATAATTTAGGCTTAACGTGCGATCCTATTGGTGGTTTGGTACAAGTGCCGTGTATTGAGCGAAATGCAATTGCTGCGGTAAAAGCGATTAATGCAGCGCAAATGGCATTACATGGCGATGGCGAACATCATGTGTCTTTGGATAAAGTCATACAAACTATGAAAGAAACAGGTAAAGACATGTCAGATAAATATAAAGAAACCTCCAAAGGTGGTTTAGCCGTCAATTCGATTGAATGTTAAACCTTTACCAAATTAAGATTTAAAGATAAATGAATTTTTTACAGAAAGGGTGGTGCAGATCATCCTTTTTTATTTGACAATGATTATTGTCATAAATAGTATGAAGTCGATTCGAATATTACGGATGACTAAAATGGAAATAAAAAAAATCACATTACCTACCCGCCAAATAGAAGTAGAAGTGTACGCACCTAAAGAAACTTCTGAATCAGTTCCTTCAATTTTATTGCTACACGAGTTATTTGGTATTCTTGATGTTTATCGTGAGGATGCTCAAGATTTAGCTGATCGTGGCTATCTCGTTTATGTACCTAATTTGTTTGATGGTGGTGCAGTCAAATATTGTATTCGTGCGATGGTGAGTAAAGCAGGACGTAGCAATGCTGCTGATAGTGGAGTAAATCAAGAGATTCATGTTTTATTGGATGCGTTGAAATCCGATCCACGCTCAAATGGGCGTTTAGGCATGTTGGGACAATGTTTAACAGGTGGTTATGTGATTCAAATGGCCAAACGTGAAGATATGTTAGCTCCTGTGGTTTATCATCATTCTTTAGGGATTGAGGGCGTTGGTGTGCCAAAAAAAGAATCCTTAGATGATATTCGAGTTTTGCAAGGACATTGGGCGAATGTTGATCCATTTTGTCCAAAATCGAAACGAGAAAAGTTGATTCAGCAATTAGGTGATCGAGTTGAAGCCTATACCTATAATATGCCGCATGGTTTCAGAAGTGTAAGCCGAGGCATGCCTGAGGCCAAAGTCGTATGGCAACGTACAGTTGATTTTTTTGATCGAGAGTTAAAACAAAATACTGTATAAATGATATGCTTAGCCGTTATTATGTATAAATATTTATTCATTTATAGAAATAAAATGAGAGGGGCTAATGTCATATAAATATGAGTATGCAGGTTTCTGGATACGAGTGGGTGCAGCAATTATTGATTCGATTATCGTGGCAGTCGCTCTAATACCAATTATGATGATTATTGCACCTAATGTGAGTAATAATTTTTCGGGTTGGACTTGGGCTGATTGGCTAGGTCAAATTCTCAGTGCTATTTTTTATATCTTTTGTTGGATTAAATTTGCGGGAACACCAGGTAAACGTCTATTACGTTTAAAAGTATTGGATGAGCAAACAGGAAGTAATGTTACTGTTGGGCAAGGAATTATTCGTTATATTGGTTATATTCCTGCCACTTTAGTTTTATTTATAGGTTTGATCTGGGTCGCTTTTGATCCTAAAAAACAGGGTTGGCATGACAAAATGGCTAAGACAGTTGTGGTAAAAGAGCTTTAGAAAGTTGTTTAATCAAATTTAAAATCGTCCTCCGTGGCGATTTTTTTATTTCTATATCATTAAAAAATAGATTGAGAAGCATTGTCTCATAAATGGTATATAAGTCTTTTCGTGTTTCAAATAGAATAAAATCAAATTGATAAAAATGAGAACAGTATGAGTTCAGAGGCACACTCAATCAGTTTAATTGCGCCTGTAGTTTTATTAGCTGCGGCTGTTATCGCCGTACCCATTTTTAAGCGTATTGGATTAGGGTCCGTATTAGGATATTTAATTGCAGGCCTTATCATTGGCCCATTTGGTTTTGCTTTTTTTCATGATTCTACTTCGATTTTACATATTGCGGAACTTGGTATCGTGATGTATCTATTTGTGATTGGCTTAGAAATGCAACCGTCACATTTATGGAGTCTTAGACGTGAAATCTTTGGTTTAGGCACATTACAGATTGTTGCTTGTGCTTTGGTTTTAACAGGTGTCGGCTTACTCTTTGGTTTTCAATGGCAAGTTGCATTTATTGGGGCGGCTGGTTTCGTTTTAACCTCAACTGCAATTGTGATGCAGCTATTGGGTGATCGTGGTGATATTGCACAACCGCATGGACAAAAAGTTGTTGCAATACTTTTATTCGAAGATTTACTGATTGTTCCGTTATTGGCGATTGTTGCATTCATGGCACCAAATCATGTGGTCGAAACTACATCAGCGCGCTTAGAAAATATTGGGATTGGTTTAATTGCTATCGCAGGTTTAATCGCTGCGGGTTATTGGCTACTGAATCCACTATTCAGACTCTTGGCAGCAGCTAAAGCGCGGGAGGTGATGACAGCCGCCGCACTTTTAGTCGTATTAGGTGCAGCATTGTTAATGCAGGTCAGTGGTTTGTCGATGGCGATGGGCGCTTTCCTTGCAGGTGTGTTGTTATCAGAGTCAACCTTTAGACATCAGATTGAAGCAGATATTGAGCCATTCAGAGGCATTTTATTAGGACTATTTTTCCTTGGTGTGGGGATGTCTTTAGATTTATCTGTGGTACAACAGAACTGGCAGCTGATCGTAAGTGGCGTTTTGGCCATGATGTTTGCCAAAGCCTTGATGATTTATGTTGTTGCACGTATGACCAAAAGTTCGCATACAGAAGCTTTAGATCGAGCTTTATTGATGGCGCAGGGTGGTGAGTTCGCTTTTGTACTTTTTGCCGCGGCTGTGAGTGCTCAGGTGATTGATAATACAGTTAAGTCAAATTTGACAGCAATTGTGGTTTTATCAATGGTGCTAACACCGATTCTTGGTGTGGTATTTAAACGATTTACTCAAAGTAAAAACGAAGTTTCGTTGGAAAATGTCAATGTTGCTGAGGGACTAAGTGGTCGTATTTTGTTGATCGGCTTTGGTCGTTTCGGGCAGGTAGCCAGTCAGTTATTATTGGCCAGAGGTGTTGATGTCACCATTATCGATAATGACATTGATATGATCCAAAACGCAGAAAAGTTTGGTTTTAAAATCTATTATGGTGACGGATGTCGTTTAGATATTTTACATGCGTCAGGTGCTTCAACAGCTGAAGCAATTGTTGTCTGTGTCGATAGCAAAGAAACAACCAATCGTATCGTAGAACTGGTTACACATGAATTTCCTTTAGCAAAGCTATTAGTTCGCTCATATGATCGTGAACATTCTTTGCACTTGGTGAAACAAAAAGTGGATTATATGATTCGTGAGACCTTTGAATCCGCAATCAAATTTGGTGGCGTGATTTTGGAGCGTCTTGGTGTTGATGAAGATGAAGTCAAACGGATTAGTGATGAAATTCGTGAGCGTGATGAAGAGCGTTTTGAGACAGAAATTGCCGCAGATGATGTTTATGCGGGAGTAGGTTTACAATATTCACATAGTCATCCTCGCCCAACCTCACCTTTATTACGCCCCAAACAAGCTGGTCGTATCTTAAATGATGAAGAGGCGCAGAAGGATTTGGAAGGTAAATAGAGCGTATTTTCTAAATAAGCCTTAATCTCTAAGGCTTATTTTTTGCTTTAAATCGAAATAAGATCAGTACGAAAATTCCAAGCAATAATCCCCAAAATGCTGAGCCAATTCCCCAAAATTGAATGCCAGAAGCACTACATAGGAAGGTAAGTAATGCTGCTTCACGTTCTTCGACATTTGAAAATGCGACTGCTACGTTGTGGCTAATTGTTGCAAATAAGGCAATTCCTGCAAGTGCGACAATAAAAATTTGTGGGAACGACATCAGTAGACTAACTAGAGTCGCGGCAAAAAGCCCCATTAAAATATAAAACAAACCACAACTAATCCCTGCGATATAACGTTTGCTTGGATCAGGATGTACTTGGTCATCTAAACTTACCGCTGCGCTGATAGCTGCTAAATTAACGGAAAAACAGCCAAAAGGAGCAAAAACAGTGTGTGCAATACCCGTCCAACCAACCAGTTGATTCACATGTGGTTGATAACCATAACTTTGAATCATTGCAATACCTGGTAAATTTTGTGAAGTCATATTGATTACAAACAACGGTAAAGCAAGTCCAAGAATGGCAGACCAAGAAAATGAAGGTTGCATCCACACAGGTTGTGTCAAAGACCATGTGATTGCATGAAGTTCAAAATCAATGAATAGAGGGCAAATGATAGCCCCTAAAATAACAGTAAGAACAATACTGTAACGTGGGAATAAACGCTTTGATACAAGATAGATCACTAACATACTTAAAATAAAACCAAGCTGCGTTTCTAAACTGCTGAAAATTTGTATTCCAAATTTTAATAAGATACCCGCTAGCATTGCACAGGTCAGGCTTTGAGGAATATGAGCCAATAATTTCTGGAAAATGCCTGAAAAGCCAACGATAGCAATTGCGACTCCACAAATAAGAAAAGCACCTATGGCTTCATATAAGTCGTAATGTCCCGTAGATGCAATAATCAAGGCAATACCAGGCGTTGACCATGCGGTTGCAACAGGATATTTATATTTCCAAGATAAAATTAATCCAGATAGACCAATTGCAAGCCCAAGCGCCCAAAACCAAGAATTAATTTGAGCAGTATTTGCACCCAAAGATTGGGCACCTTGGATCACCAGTACGGCTGAAACACTAATTCCGATAAGAAAAGTAATAAAGCCAGCAAAAACCGCGGGAATCGAGAAATCTTGAAGGAGACGTTGCATCTATGCATCTAAACTTGATTAAAATTTGTTGAAAAGTATATCGTTAATCACAAATGAATCGAAGTATTTAGGCGATTGAATAAACTGATCATCTCTGCAAAATTAAAACTAAGAAATGGTTGAAGTTGCAAGTCTTAAACCAAATCCAAAAAATAAAAGCCCGACTAAACAAATACCACTAGCTGCGAGTTTGTAATTATGTTTAAAGAAGTTGGCAAGCTTTACACCTGAAAAAATTAAAGCGGTTAAATAACTAAAGCTAATGATTTGTAGAATTATTGCTAAGATTAAAAAACTTAATGCAGGGTAAGCGTAATTGGGTTCTACGAATTGAACAAAAAAAGAAAGGAAGAATAAAATTGCCTTGGGGTTAAGCAGGCTAATGCTAAGTGCTGTACGGTAAGGATGAACTTTATCTAATTGTGGTAAATCAGCCATTTCAGCACGTTGCGTTGGTCGACTCCATGTTTGAAAAGCACTTTGCAATAACTTAAAGCCTAAATATGCGAGGTAACAGGCACCAGATAATTTTAAAACGATAAATAAAATCGGAAATGCTTTTAATAGTGAAGCTGCGCCTAATACAGTACAAATAATTAAGATAAAATCGCCTGTAAATACGCCACAAGCAGCGGCATAACCTGTTCGAATACCGTAACGTGAAGCCACTGACATCACATATATAGAGTTAGGTCCGGGTAATAACACGATCAAGATTGTACCAATAATATACGTGGTTAAATCTGTTATGCCGAACACGTTAAACTCATTAAAAAACCGATTTTCGCTAATATAGCAAAAATCGGTTTTTATAGGTGAAAATTCGACTAATTATGCTTTGATTTCAGCATCAATACCAAAAGATTGGCGTAGCAATAAACTGAGTTGATCACGTGCTTTGATAAAGCCATCGATTCCGCCTTGTAGCAATTGGAATGCCATCAAATCTTGTTCAAGTTCAGCTTTGAAACTTTCTTTGGTTTGAGCTGGGCGTTCGATTTTTTCAGCTTGTTGTGCCACTTCAGCTGACAACTGAGCTTTAACAGGCTGTTGATCTTGTTCCAGCTGTGACAACAGGCTTGGTGCAATTGTCAATAAATCACAACCTGCTAAACCTAGAACTTGCGCCGTACTACGGAAACTTGCGCCCATCACTTGAGTTTGAATACCTTGCTGTTTGTAATAATTATAGATCTGCTTAACAGACAGTACACCAGGATCTTTTTCAATTGGATATTGCTCAACACCTTCAGCTTTTTTATACCAATCTAAGATACGACCAACAAATGGGGAAATCAGAGTGATTTTCGCATCTGCGCAAGCTTGAGCTTGATGTAAACCAAATAACAAAGTGAGGTTGCAAGGAATACCTTCCGCTTCAAGTACTTTTGCTGCTTGAATACCTTCCCATGTCGAAGCGATCTTGATCAAAATACGTGACTGAGCAATGCCATAGCCTTGATAGAGTTTAGAAAGCTCACGCGCTTTGGCAATTGTTGCCTCAGTATTATAAGAAAGAGAAGCATCAACCTCTGTTGAAACTCGGCCATCAATTAGTTTTAAAATTTCAACGCCAAATTTGACTGTTAAAATATCAATGGTACGCTCAATCAGCGCATCACTTTGATAGCCTTCCTGTTTTGCTTGTGTATAAGCATCTTCAATCAGCTGTTTGCTCCCTGGCTGCTCTGCTGCGGCAGTAATCAATGAGGGATTGGTAGTTGCATCAAGAGGACGAAATTTTTCAATCGCTTCTAGGTCGCTACTATCAGCTACAACAGTTGTTAGATTCTTTAATTGGTGTAATGCAGTTTCAGTCATTGATATAGCGTTCTTAATAAACAAAATTACGGATAACTTCTTTATAACATAAACTGTGTGAAATCAAAGCATGGCATTGCCGCATTTATTTATGCAATAGAATGCTTTTTATTTATTCGTTTGTTGACGTTGAGTTCTGATATGTTTAATCAGAAATCTCGCTGCCGCACCAAGTCCGCTTTCACGACTCCAAACAAGATCGACGTAGTATTCAAACTTAGGCGTGAAATCATAAAGTTCCAAAATTTTTAATTTCTTTTTCAATTCGGGGTTTTCATTAAACATTTCTAAAGGTAAAACACCCCAACCCAAATTTCGGACAATCATCATGCATGCAGAATGATGATTATCGGTGCGCCAATAATCTTTAGAATAAAGTAATTCTGGCTTAATTGTATTATCACGACTCGCGACTACGATTTGTCGAGTTTGAATCATTTGTTCAAAAGAAACTTCTTGAAGTTGTGCAAGCGGATGAATATTTGAAACAACAGGAACGAGAGCTTCTCGTTTTAATTCAACAAATTGTTCGCGGCTGTCCAAGTGCTCTCTCTCAAACATCAGTGCGAGTTGTGCGGACTGATCGAGCAACATTTGCAAAGCATCTTCTTGAGGTGCAGACACGATATTAATTGCAAGACTCGGGAAATGTTGCTCAAGTAGGGTGATGTAATCTGTCCAATTGGTATGCAGTAACTCAGAAACCACCACAATATTAAGTGTAGATTCTAAACCCGTACTTAAAGCATGAGCATGTTGCTTCCACTGATTCATTTCAATCAGTAATTGCTGTGTTTTCTCATATAAAGCCCATGCTTCATCTGTTGGTTTTGGTTCACGTCCAATACGCTCAAATAAGTTTAGATCGAGGTCGATTTCTAAATTGGCGATGGACATACTTACTGCTGAAGGGACTTTGCCTAGCTTACGTGCAGCAGCAGAGAATGAACCTGTTTCAATGACGGTTTGAAACATGAGAAGTTGTTCTTGATTTATATTCATCTGTCAAAAAAACTGAAAGAACCTGATTGGATTAATCAAAATTATAAAAATAAAATGCATAATATCCAAACAAGAGAGTGTTTAAAAATGTTGATTTCCAAAAGAAGACTCGTTCATGCGATTAGCTATGAAGTGATTTTATTGGTCATCATCGCAATTGCGTTAAGTTTTATTTTTAATATGCCATTAGAAGTTACAGGTATTTTAGGTACAATCATGGCAGTCATTTCAGTTATCTGGAATATGATCTTTAACCACTATTTCGAAAAAATAGAACATAAATATCAATGGCAAAGAACGATTCGTATACGTATTCTTCATGCGATTGGGTTTGAGGGCGGTTTGATGCTCGCAACCATTCCAATTATTGCTTATATGATGAATATGTCGTTCATTGAAGCTTTGATTTTAGATTTTGGTTTAACGATGTGTATTTTGGTGTATACGTTTATCTTCCAATGGTGCTATGACATTGTTGAAGGACGTTTCTTCCCAAATGCAAAATTTGCATCTTAATGATTAGTAAAGCACCTCGCATAATTTGATTGAGGTGCTTTTTATATTGTATTTGATTGATTAGCGATAGCTTTGTTCTACTTGTTATTTGTTTTATTGATAGCGAAATTCAAGTATGTAAATGTCACATCTAAATAAAGGATAAGGGGGTTACTAAATAGAGTGATGCAAAAATAAAATAGCCTAAGCATATTTAAAGCTTTTAAATGAAACTGATTTTCTACTGCAACTAAAAAACATCATGCTAAAATAGGGTACTTATCTTTTTAGATTGCATGATTTTCTCTATGTTTCAACAAGAAATCTCTCAATTAAACTTACAACAATTCAAAGCGGGCGAAAAACGCTGGATTGGTTCATTACTCGGATCATCAGCAGCACTATTATTTAAAGAAATTGCTACGCAGAATTCTAATTTATATGTGATTGTCGCAAGAAATAATCAGCACCTTGCTCAACTTGAAAGTGAACTTGAGTTCTATGGCATCAAGCCAACGATTTTTCCTGATTGGGAAATTTTGCCTTATGACCGTTTGTCTCCACATCAGGATATTGTGTCTGAGCGTTTGGCACTTCTTTCCAATATGCCACAAAAGGGCATTTTGCTGATTGCTGCAAGTACTTTAGCGCAACGTGTAGCACCATATTCGTGGGTTGTGGGCGAACACTTTGATATTAAAGTCGGTCAAAAGCTTGATTTAGAAACACAGAAAAAGCAACTGGTACAAGCGGGTTATCGCTTGGTTGATACGGTTTATGATCATGGTGAGTTTGCAGTTCGTGGCAGTATTATGGACATCTACGCATCTGGACAAGACCAGCCGATTCGTATCGACTTGTTTGATGATGAAATTGAGAGCTTAAAATTCTTTGATCCAGAAACGCAACGTACTACGGAATCTCTAAAAAACTTCACTGTTTTACCTGCAAAAGAATTTCCACTTAAAGAAGGACGCTCTACATTTCGAGATCGCTATGCTGAAAGCTTCCCAACTGCCAATCCAAAGAAAAATCCAATTTATCAGGATGTGCTAGAGGGGATTGCAACCCCTGGTTTAGAATTTTATCTACCATTATTTTTCGATAAGAAATTGATGGAATCACAAAGTACGCTTATGACGTACCTACCAAAGAATTGCGTTGTCATTACAAATAATGAAATTGAAGATGAGCTGATTAATTTCTGGAAAGAAGTTGTGCGTCGATATGAAGATCGTCGTCATAATATTGATCAACCGATTCTTCCGCCAGAAGATTTATTTTTAATGCCGAATCACGTATTGCAGGCACTCAACCAATTTCCTCGTATTTTAGCCTCTGCAGACGCATTTGATGTCAAATCAGGTGTGTTGAATTTTGCTGCTGAACAACCACCCAAATTAGCAGTTGATCCCAAAAAAGAGCAACCTTTTGAAGCAGTCAAACATTATATCGATCAAGCTAAGCATCCTGTTTTACTCGTCGCCGAGAGTGCTGGTCGTCGTGAGACCTTAAAAGATGCACTACGTTCTGTATTGGGGGAAATTCAGAATGTAGAAAGTTTTGCACAATTCCAAAAAGATCAATTACAAGTTGCAATAACCAGTGCACCTTTAGATCGTGGTTTGCTGCTCACAGGTCAATTATCTGTTATTTCTGAAAACCAACTTTATGAGCATCGTGTGGTACAACGCCGCCGAAAACGCCAACAAGAAGTTTCAGAAGAGTTTTTAATTCGCAGTTTAACTGAGCTGAGTATCGGTGCGCCTGTAGTACATATTGATCATGGTGTTGGGCGTTATGCAGGTCTGGTTACATTAGCAATTGATCAGCAAGATCACGAGTTTTTGCAGCTCGATTATGCCGATGGTGCAAAAGTTTATGTGCCTGTGACAAACTTACATCTGATCAGTCGATACAGCGGTGGTGATCCAGACCTTGCACCATTACATAAACTAGGTACGGATACGTGGAGCAAAGCAAAACGCAAAGCGCTTGAACAAATTCATGATGTTGCTGCGGAGCTGTTGCATATTCAAGCTCGCCGTCAATCTAAACCTGGTTTTGCATTTAAGTTAGATCATACTGGTTATATGCAGTTTTCCAGTGGTTTTGCCTATGAAGAAACACTGGATCAAGCCAATGCGATTGAAGCAACTTTGCATGACATGCAACTTGCCAAACCGATGGATCGTTTGGTCTGTGGTGATGTTGGCTTTGGTAAAACTGAAGTAGCAATGCGCGCTGCCTTTGTTGCGGTGCAAAATGGCAAACAAGTCGCTGTACTTGTTCCAACCACACTTTTAGCGCAGCAACATTATGAATCATTCAAAGATCGTTTTGCCGATACCGCGGTTCGTATTGAAGTACTTTCTCGTTTTGGTAGCAATAAAACGCATTTGAAAACCATCGAAGATTTGGCAGAAGGCAAAGTCGATATAGTGATTGGAACACATAAGATTCTGCAAGAAAGCATTCAGTTTAAAAATTTGGGTTTGATGATTGTTGATGAAGAACATCGTTTTGGTGTTCGAGATAAAGAACGCATCAAAGCACTACGTGCAGATGTCGATATGCTCACGCTTACTGCTACCCCGATTCCGCGTACTTTAAATATGGCATTCTCAGGAATGCGTGATTTATCGATTATTGCAACCCCACCTGCACGTCGCTTAGCAGTAAAAACATTTGTACAAGAGCATACAGATGATTCTGTGAAAGAGGCGATTCTGCGTGAGTTGTTACGTGGCGGTCAGGTGTATTTCTTACATAATGAAGTCGATACGATTGAACGAGCAGCGGAAAACATTCGCAACCTTGTGCCTGAAGCGCGTGTTGCAGTTGCACATGGTCAGATGCGTGAACGTGAACTTGAGCAAGTGATGCAACAGTTCTATCATAAAGAATACAATGTCTTGGTCTGCTCAACGATTATTGAAACAGGTATTGATGTTCCGAATGCCAATACCATTTTAATTGAACGTGCTGACAAACTCGGTTTGGCGCAATTGCATCAACTACGCGGTCGTGTTGGACGTTCACATCACCAAGCCTATGCTTATTTATTGGTTCCATCCATTAAACATCTCAAAGGTGATGCTGAAAAACGTTTAGATGCAATTCAACGTGCTTCTACTTTGGGCGCTGGTTTCATGCTGGCGACCGAAGATTTAGAAATTCGTGGCGCAGGTGAGTTACTTGGTGAACAACAAAGTGGTTCAATGCAGGCAATTGGCTATAGCTTGTATATGGAAATGTTGGAAAAGGCGACCAAAGCGATTCAAAAAGGTAAAACACCAAACTTTGATGCACCATTGTCACTGACTGCTGAAATCAATCTGCATATGCCAGCACTGATTCCTGACGATTATTTGGGTGATGTACATCAGCGTTTACTCTTTTATAAGCGCATTAGTAATACCGATACACAAGAGAAGCTAGATAATATCCGTATGGAATTGATAGACCGTTTTGGTATTCCGCCTCAACCAGTGAAGCAATTATTCAGTGTGCATCAAGTCCGTTTGAGAGCAGAGCAATTAGGTATCACCAAAATTGATATCAATAGTAATGGTGGCTACATTGAGTTTGCACCAGACACCCCAGTGCAAGCGATTAGCATTATTCAACTCATGCAAAAGAATCCAACCTACTATCGTATGGAGGGCGGTCAGCGCTTAAAAGTCATGGTGCAATTGGCTGAGTATGATAAACGCATCCAATTTATTGTTGATTTGCTGAATAAGCTTCTTACTGAATTACATAGTTAGTGGAAAAGTATATTTTTGCTGCTTAAATGATCAAGATGTGTGGTCTTTAGCCAATGAATAGTCCTTTGGTCTGATGTATATGTAATAAATGAGGAAAATCATTGTTATTTGTAATCAAACAGGTTACTAATAATATTCACATCAAAACTGATGTGATAGTATTGATCATCATTATTCTGCATCATTTATAAAGATATGTTTAGTTTGCATCCACAACTTGCTCAAGATACATTTTTTGTAGGCGACTTTCCGCTTTCAACATGTCGTTTAATGAATGATATGCAATTTCCTTGGTTGATTCTTGTACCGCGTGTACCAGGAATCACTGAGTTATATGAACTTAGCCAAGCAGATCAAGAGCAGTTTTTGCGTGAATCAAGCTGGTTATCAAGCCAACTTTCACGTGTGTTCCGTGCAGATAAGATGAATGTTGCAGCTTTAGGTAACGTTGTACCTCAACTTCATTTTCATCATGTTGTGCGTTACCAAAATGATGTTGCTTGGCCGAAGCCAGTTTGGGGAACTCCAGCTGTACCTTATAGCAGTGATGTTCTTGCTCATATGCGCCAGACTTTGATGCTTGCACTACGTGGTCAAGGCGATATGCCATTTGATTGGCGTATGGACTGATTTAGACAACAGAATAAAAAACAGTCTTCTATAATAAGGAAGGAGCTAAGGGTGCCACTAGATAGGTTGATTGATAAAGAACCTAGACAGTTCGCATATTTTCATCGGCTGATGGGATATTCGATACTGTCGCTGATATTGGTAATTTATACATTTACCTCTTCAAGTGCTAACCATCAACTTTACATCCTTCCTCTATTATTTGTTTTTTTCTGTTTTGTCCAAAGTTAGAAAAGTGGTTACAGTACAAATTTGATAAAAACACAGAAAAAAATGTTCTCTTTGCTTGTGAAGCAGTCATTGTTGCAATCGTTTTAGCTGGGTTGCATTTAAGTTTAGTTCCAACATTTACAATCTTATTTGCATTACTTTACGTTGGTCTCAATAATAAAATCACATTACCTGTTGCTTGTTTGATTGGGCTAATCGGTGTTTTAACTTTCTATTTCTGTACATTCTTCATTTTTGGCGCAGAAGAATATTTTGAGCCAACGAATCCAGAGCTGACCGTCGTCAGTTTACTGGGTTTGATGATGTTTATTGTGATTGGAAACTACTATCAGCATCGTCGTATCAATATTCTTGGTCAGCAACGTCAGCATTATCATAACCAAATGACGCGTTATATTGCTTTCGCGAATCAGTTGAGTCGATATGCACCACTGCAATTATGGCAGTCGATTATGCGTGGTGAGGCCGAAGCAAAGATTGAATATAAGCGTAAAAAATTAACAATCTTCTTTTCAGATATTCAAGGTTTCACTGAGCTTTCAGAAACACTAATCCCAGACGATTTAGCTTTCTTACTCAATGATTATCTCAGTCATATGACAGAGATAGCGAAGCAGTATGAAGCGACTGTCGATAAGTTCATGGGTGATGCGATTCTGATCTTTTTTGGTGATCCAAACTCGCAAGGTGTTGAGCAAGATGCAAAATCTTGTGTAGAAATGGCGATTGCGATGCGTCAGCAAATGAAGCTCTTACGTGAACGTTGGAAGAAGATGGGTTATCCTGCATTACATATCCGTATGGGTGTAAGTACTGGATACTGCCACGTTGGAAACTACGGTGCTTCACATCGTATGGCTTATACCATTGTTGGGCGTGATGTGAATCTCGCTGCACGCTTACAATCGGCAGCAGAAGTTGATGAAATTCTGATTGCTGATGATACGCATCAGCTCATTAAAAATGAATTTCTTTGTGTTCCTAAAGTACCGATCTATTTAAAAGGGATTCAAGGTCCTGTTAAAACTTGGCAGGTTATGGAGAAGTTCACTGGTAAGAAGTCAGACACTCAAAAATGGTTTGATTTTGAATATAAAGGCTTCCATTTAGTGCTGAACTTAGAAGAAGTACAGAACTATGAATATCCAGAATTGGTCGAAATTTTGGAGAAAATGATCCAGCGTATTAAAACTCAGCAAAAAATTACTAATGCTCAGGGCATTCCAAAATTAACGCTTGATGATGAGATTAGACAATAATTTGGATTTATTTATTGAATAAAAAACTCCTCAAATATGAGGAGTTTTTTTATAACTAAGCGAATATAGGCTTAGTGGTTTTCCGAAGCATGGTTAATGGTGTATTTAGGAATTTCGATTTCTAAATCTTCATCAACAATTTCAACTTGGCAAGATAGGCGAGAGTCAGGCTCTAAACCCCAAGCACGATCAAGTAAATCAGCTTCTACGTCATTCATTTCTTCAAGGCTGTCAAAACCTTTGCGGACAACCACATGGCAGGTCGTACATGCCGCAGACATATCACAAGCATGTTCAATTTTAATACCTTGCTTAAGTAAGCTTTGGCATAAATTGGCATTCTTTTCGACTTCAAATTCTGCACCTTCAGGGCAAATTTGAGCATGAGGAAGAACTTTAATACGTGGCATATTGATCACCTATACCTTTAATTTGAGTTTGACCAATCTTCAAGTTTTGTACCTTTTAAGGCATGGTCAATATGTCGATTCATACGAAGCGCTGCAAAAGCATCGCTATGAACTTTAAGCTCCTGAACAGCACGTTCAATAGCCTCTAGTTCATTAGTTTTAAGTCGAGCTTTCAATGCTTCTGCGGCTAAAATAAGATCTCGTGCTTGTTGCTGAGAAAGTAGATCAGTATCGGCTTTTAATGCTTGTTCTAAAGCTTCTAGCTCGCGTTCAGCTTCAACTTTAGTTTCTTGCAAATGACGAAGATGTTTATCTTCCTCTGCATGCTGGAAACCTTCTACTAGTAAACGTTCAGTATCCGCAGTTGATAAACCATAAGATGGTTTGATATCAATCTGTGCTTGCACGCCAGAAGTGGTTTCTTTTGCGGATACTGTAAGCAAGCCATCAGCATCAACTTGGAATGTCACTTCGATGCGTGCTTGACCCGCTGTCATTGGCGGAATACCGTGTAATACAAAGCGACCCAATGAGCGACAATGTTCTACTAAATCACGTTCACCTTGTACCACATGGATTAACATTGCTGTTTGACCATCTTGATAAGTGGTGAATTCTTGGCGGCGAGCAACCGGAATTGCTGTGTTACGTGAGATTAAGCGTTCAACTAAACCACCCATGGTTTCTAAGCCAAGTGACAGTGGAGTAACATCAAGCAATAATGAACCGTCTTGGCTGTTGCCAATCAGTTGATTTGCTGTAATAGAAGCACCGATCGCGACAACTTCATCTGGATTAATTGTACATAATGGCTCACGCTTAAATAGCTCACGTACTACTTTTTGAACTGCGTAAGAACGGGTTGAACCACCGACTAAAACAACATGCTCAATATCATCAAGTTCAAGTTTTGCATCACGTAATACGCGTTTGCAAACACTAATCGTTTTATCAAGAGCAACTTGAATAATTGATTCAAATGTAGCACGGTCTAAAGAAAGACGGTCATCCAATAGTTTTAATTCAGCAGATTCATGATCTGTTAAATGTTCTTTGGCTTGGCGAGCAGCAATAACAAAGACAGCGTATTCTTCATCACTTAATGTATCGATATTTAGCTGTTTCTTTGCCCATTTTACGATTAAACGGTCAAGATCATCGCCACCTAACGCAGTGTGTCCACCTGTCGCTAAAACCTCAAATACGCCTTGTGAAAAACGTAGGATAGATACATCAAATGTACCACCACCTAAATCATAAATCACATAGTTGCGATCAGTGCTTAGATTGGTTTCTTGATCCAAACCATAGGCAACCGCAGCGGCTGTAGGTTCATTTAATAAGCGTAAAACGTTTAAACCAGCAAGTTGAGCTGCATCACGCGTTGCTTGACGTTGTGCTTCATCGAAGTAAGCAGGAACTGTAATGACTGCACCATTTACAGAATTGTTTAAACTTGCTTCAGCACGATCTTTAAGTTGTTTTAAAATCTCAGCTGAAATTTCAACAGGCGTTTTACGACCAGCAGCAGTTTCAAATGCTGGCATCTCATTTTCTGCGCCAACAAGTGTATAAGGATGTTGAAATTTAATATCTGCTTGTGAACGACCCATATAGCGTTTTACAGAAACGACAGTGTTTTTTGGGTCAGTCATCATAAACGGTTTGGCCTCATAGCCAAACGTTGTTGAATCCTTTGCATAGTGAACAATAGATGGCAATAAAACGCGATCTTTGTCATCTTGTAGAACTTTCGGTTTTCCCGATAGCACTGTCGCCACTAAAGAGTGGGTTGTTCCTAAGTCAATGCCAATCGCAATACGATGTTCATGCGGGGCAGTCGATTGACCAGGTTCAGCAATTTGCAAAAGTGCCATGCGTGAGGTATCCCTTGAAAATAATTGGTAATAGCGGATTAAAAATCATCATCTAGATCGAAGCTTTCTTCTTCATCTAGTATGCGATCTTCAGCCTTATCAATATCATTCATAACACGTTGGAAAAAACGCAGTTTACGAACAGTATCACGTGCTTCAGCCCAATCTTCGTCCGCAAAATCAATTTTAAACTCACGTACTAGACCATCAATCCATTGTTGCACTTCAACTTTTAATGTGTGCAATTGTGCTGAAGAAGTTGCTTCATCCAATTGTTCACGCATTTCAAGTGCAGATTGTAAGAACTCAAAATCGCTAATGGATTGGTCAAGATGGTGGTCTTGTTTCTTTAAACCAAGTAAATATGCAGCACGGCTGTCAACTTGTGAAAGCACTTTGAAGGCTTGGTTGATTTCGCTTGACTTAATCAGTGCTTGATCTTTGTCAGTTGCTTTGTCAGGGTGATATTGCTGTTGCAAACTTAAAAATTGTTTTTTTAAAGCTGCTAAATCTATATCGAGTGCTTCGGGTAATTGGAACAACTCAAAATGATTCATGGGAGATGAATTCCGCTATTGATAAATACGTTAAAACAGTGCGGAACACACTGTTTTGACGAAAAGAAAGAGGGTGGGAGTGGATTAAACAGTAAATGATTCACCACAACCACATTCACCTTTTTGATTTGGGTTGTTAAATTCAAAACCTTCATTGAGACCGTTTTTAACATAGTCCATCTCTAAACCATCGAGATAAACTAGGCTTTTTGGATCAACGAAAACTTTAACACCGAATTGTTCAAACATTTGATCATGTGTGTCGACATCATCGACGAACTCAAGTACGTAAGCCAATCCAGAACAACCCGAAGTTTTCACACCAACACGAATGCCTTCACCCTTACCTCGGTTTTGTAGGTAATTGCTGATGTGAGTCGCAGCATTTTCAGTTAAATTGATCATGAAAACTCCAATTTTGTTCGGTAATCAATTAAGCTTTTGCTTTTTTACCGCGATAGTCTTCGATCGCAGCTTTAATCGCATCTTCAGCCAATACAGAGCAGTGTACTTTTACTGGAGGAAGCGCAAGCTCAGTTGCAATATCAATGTTTTTGATTGCTTGAGCTTCATCAAGTGTCTTACCTTTTAACCATTCAGTTACAAGAGAACTTGATGCAATCGCAGAACCACAGCCATAAGTTTTGAAGCGAGCTTCTTCAATTACGCCATTGTCATCGACTTGAATTTGTAAACGCATCACATCACCACAAGCTGGTGCACCGACCATACCTGTACCAACGTTTTCTGCATTTTTATCTAAAATACCTACATTACGAGGGTTTTCGTAATGATCAATTACCTTTTCGCTATAAGCCATGTCGCTTCTCCAAACCTCGGGGTCAGCCTAATATTAAATATGAGGGTTAAAACACTGTTTTCAATGAAGAGTTAATTAAAACTACAATGAATTTAGTGTTCAGCCCATTCAACTGTTGAAAGGTCAATACCTTCTTTATACATATCCCAAAGCGGAGAAAGTTCACGAAGTTTCTCAACAGCAGCCTTGGTAAGTGTTAACACATGGTCAATATCTGCTTCAGTCGTATATTTACCAAAACTGAAACGGATCGAGCTGTGTGCTAGCTCATCAGATAAACCTAAAGCACGTAACACATATGATGGTTCTAAAGTTGCAGAAGTACATGCTGAACCGCTTGAAACGGCAAGGTCTTTTAGTGCCATCATCAATGATTCACCTTCAACGAAGTTGAAGCTGACATTGAGATAGTTTGCAACGTTTTGAGTAGGGTGACCATTCAAGAACACTTGCTCAAGATCTTGGAAACCATTCCAAAGTTTGTCACGCAAGAGGCGAAGACGCTCTTGTTCTGCTTGCATTGTTTTGCCAGCAATTTCAAAAGCTTCACCCATGCCAACGATTTGATGTGTCGCTAGAGTACCAGAACGCATACCACGTTCATGACCACCACCGTGCATTTGAGCTTTTAAACGAACACGAGGGCTACGGCGAACGTAAAGTGCACCAATCCCTTTAGGACCATAAATTTTATGACCTGAAAAACTCATCAAATCAATTTTCATTGTTGAAAGATCAATTTCAACTTTACCCGCCGCTTGTGCGGCATCTACATGCAAGAATGTTTTATTTGCACGAGTGAGTTCGCCAATTGCAGCAACGTCAGTTACTGTACCGATTTCATTGTTCACCATCATGAGTGATACAAGAATCGTATCTGGACGCAAAGCAGCTTGAACCATTTCTGGAGTAATTAAACCAGTACGTGGTTCTGGCTCTAAATATGTAATTTCAAAACCTTGTTCTTCAAGTTCACGGCAAGGATCTAACACAGCTTTATGTTCGATTTTACTTGTAATGATGTGTTTGCCTTTTGAACCATAGAACTGAGCAATACCTTTCAACGCCAAGTTGTCAGATTCAGTAGCGCCAGAAGTCCACACGATTTCACGCGGATCAGCTTTGATTAAGTTTGCTACTTGTTCACGAGCATACTCAACTTTCTCTTCAGCTTGCCAACCATACGCATGTGAACGTGATGCTGGATTACCAAATGTACCTTCGAAAGTTAAGCATTCCATCATACGCTCTGCAACCTCAGGAAGTACTGGCGTAGTTGCTGCATAATCAAGATAAATTGGACGTTTCATGTCAAATACCTGTAACCGATAGAAGGGCTGAATCTAAACTTACTGAATTTTGGCGTAGTGCAACTGTTTGAACGTTGTCACGAGCAATCAGATCAGCAAGGGAGATTTTTGCGAGATAATCGGCAATATGGTGGGAGAGTTCTTGCCATAAGTCATGCGTCAAGCACATTGCACCATTTTGACAGTTGCCTTTATGGTCACAACGCGTCGCATCGACAGTTTCATTTACAGCTTCGATAATTTCTAGCACAGTGATTTCAGCGGCATTGCGTGCAAGATGATATCCACCGTTAGCACCACGAACGCTTGAAACTAACCCATGACGCTTAAGTTTCGCGAATAACTGTTCTAAATAAGCGACTGAGATGGATTGGCGTGCTGCTATTTCCGCAAGCGTGATCGTTTGTTCAGTTGGCTGCAAAGCTAAATCAAGTAGAGCAGTCACTGCGTAACGACCGCGAGTTGTAAGGCGCATGATTCGATACACATGGTTAGACTAGATGTCTAAATTTTATGAATTCCGACTAAAATAGTCAAGTTTTTTAATTGCGAATATCAATGTGAAAAGTAAAATATACTGTAATTATTGTATCCACATATTATAAACAAAAAAACCAATAAAAATAAAGCTCAATAAAGCAAAGCAAATATTGATGAAACGCTGACGTTTCTGCATGCGATGAATACGATTTTGGTACTGTTTTACTTCAACGAGTAAAGTATTGATTTCAGAACGTTGTTGGTCAATTTTATCCAAGAGCGGTGCGATGCGTTGTTGAGATGCAACTGCTTCTGCTTCGTCATTAAAAGCATTAAACCATTGTCTCCAATTGGCGAAGATACTGGTTAATGTTAGATGTGGAATAAAGTCTAAAAACTCTTCAGATAAAGTTGAATCACCCAAGATACGCATATTGGTGATGCTGCGTTGATTGTTAAACACAAATATTTTAACTAAATCAATTAGTGTGCTATTCACCTCTAAATCAATTTTTCTATCTAAGGCTTTCATATCAAACAACAAGCCTTTGTCAGTAAATTGGATATAAAAATCAAAGAAAGGGATATAGCTATTGATGCGAATTGTAATTTTTTGCTCAATAAATTTTTTTGCTTGCAAACGTAAAGCGGCATCATGGGTTAGGATGAATGAGAAAAAAGTCTCTAAAACAATGATGACAATGTTTAGCAACAAATGAGGGTGCTTGTTTCTTTGTTGCGTATAACTCATAAGTCTCTTTTTCCTTACCAATCAAACAATAAAACCACAAATCTGTAAACTTGAGCATCCTTGCTCAATTATTAAAAATAATTTACATGACTTTGTTGCTTTGTAGAACAGTTTTTTAAAACGATCAAGTCTTAACTTTGATATTATAAAAACATTTTTATGGTTAAATACGACATACTGTTTGTAAAGTGCTTAGGAGCATGGTTCTATGGATAACTCAAATATAGAAAATTCGAGTGAAGAAACTGAGGTAAAAACTAAGACAAAATCAAAGAGTTCTAAAAAATCTGCGCTTGATTTCAAGAAGTATACACAACAAATTTGGTTAGCTGGTTTAGGTGCTTTTTCTCGCGCTGAAGAGGAAGGAAATAAATTATTCGACTCATTGGTCAAGGTCGGCGAAGAGTTAGAATCAAAAACAGTTGATTTTGCGGATAACACAGTTGGTAAAGTCACTGAGAAAGCCAAAGAGTCTGTTACAGATACCAAAGATAAAGTCGAAAAGATTTTAGATACCGGTGTAAATCACTCTTTAAATCGCATTGGTTTAGTGACGCCAAAGGATCTTCAACATATCGAGCAACTTTTAGTGCAACTTCACATTAAAGTGGACGCTTTAATTGAAGAAAATAACCAGTTAAAAGCCAAATTGAATAAAAAGTAAAAAAATCGTTGGCACTCGTCCGTTTATGTCGTATTTCAGTATTTATTTTTGCTAAAAGGCCTTTCTAGTATTGCGTTCTCCCCTAAAGCATTGCTATAAAGGCGTCATGGCCTTTTAAACTATAGCCTTGGATCTTAACAAACGATATTAAGAGGATATTTTTTATCATGAATAAATCAGAATTAATTGATGCGATTGCTGAAAAAGGGGGAGTATCTAAGTCGGATGCTGGTAAGGCACTCGATGCAACGATTGCGTCAATCACTGAAGCACTTAAAAAGGGTGATACGGTTACTTTAGTTGGTTTTGGTACTTTTAGCGTTAAAGAACGTGCTGCACGTACTGGTCGTAATCCAAAAACTGGTGAAGAGCTGCAAATTAAAGCAAGCAAAGTACCTAGTTTCAAACCAGGTAAGGGTTTAAAAGATTCAGTTGCGTAATCTTTTTAAATCAATAAACGCACCATTTCGGGTGCGTTTTTTATTTAATGAATGAAAAAGTGAGTTTGATCCTTATTCTGCATTCATTCGCTTTTATTTTTCAGTTAAAATTGCTCCGAAATAAAATATTGGAATTCTTATGGAATCTTTTCGTACACTCATTAAGGGTTGGCTTGGCAAAGTCCTTTTAGTTTTGTTTTTGACTCCTTTAGCGCTTGTAGGTATTGAGGGATATTTTAGTGGTAGCAATAAGGCAGACGTTGCGAAATCTGTCAACGGTCAAGATATTTCTAATAAAGAATTAGAAAGTGCAACCAAGAATTATAAAGATCAGTATTTATCTATGGTTAAAGGTGACGAGTCACTTTTAAATCTACCCGTTATTCAAAACAAAGCTTTAGATGCGCTTGTGACGCGTGCTTTATTGCAACAGCAAGCTGAAAAGTTAGGTATTTCATTAAGCGATGCTCAACTTGAACAAATGTTGGCTCAACAACCAAGCTTCCAAGAAAATGGGAAGTTCTCTGAGCAACTTTATGGAAACTATTTACGTTCAGTAGGCATGACCAATCAAAGTTTGCTTGCAAGCTTACGTCAAGACCATGCATTGAAAATGATTTCATCAACGTTGATGGACTATGCATTAGTAAGTAAGTCTGATTTACAACAATTGGCTAACTTGCAAACTGAGCAACGTACTTTGCACCTAGCAAGCATCAAACTGGATGACTATAAGAAGGGCTTAACTGCGTCTAATCAGGAAATCACAGATTACTACAACAAGCACAAAGGTGAGTTTAAGCAAGTCGCTGCTGTTGATGTTGATTATGTTGTTTTAACACCATCATTGTTGCCACAAACAAACTTAGCTGTAACTGATGCAGATTTAAAGCAAGCCTATCAAGCTTTTGTTGAAAAACAGCAGAAAGAAGCTAAGCGTGAAGTGAAGCATATTTTAATTACGACTGATACTCGTGATGCTGCCGCTGCACAAAAACTTGCGAATGATGTTTATGCGAAAATTCAAGCAGGCATGACGTTTGCTCAAGCAGCAGCTCAATTCTCTGAAGATCCGAGTTCGAAAGATCAGGGCGGTTTGGTTGATGCTTATGCACCTGGTATTTTCTCTACTGATTTTGATAATGCTGTAAATGCTTTGAAAAATGGTCAAGTTTCAAAGCCTGTGAAAACTCAGTATGGCTATCACATTATCGAAGCAAACACACAGACAGTGACTATTCCTTCATTTGAAGCTGAAAAAGCGCGTTTGACAGCTGAAGTTGAAAAAACAAAATCAGCTAATTTATTCAGCGATACTGTCAATAACTTAAATGAAATGGTTGTCGGTGGCGATTCACTCGATGCTGTAGTGCAAGAAGTAAAAGCTGCACGCGTTGAATCAGCAAAAGGTGTAACTTTGACAACGCAAAATCCTTATTTAAGTGATTTAAATGTTAAAGCTAAAATCTTTAGTGATGATGTGAAGAATGGTGATCGTAATGCGTCATCAAATATTCAGTTAGCAAATGGTGATACGATCTGGATCAAAGTTCGTGATTATCATCCAGCGGGTATTAAGCCGTTAGCTCAAGCGACAGCTGAAGTTAAAGCTAAAGTTATTGAAGATAAAGCGTATAAAGCTGTGAAAACGAAGATGTCTACAATTTTGGCAGACTTTAAAACACAGCCAGCAGCGCAAGTTGTTGCAAAGTCTAATGTGACTTTTGAAAATGCAGGCGTATTTGTTCGTTCCCAAGGTTTAAAACGTGCAATTGAACGAGCGGCTTTCAGTATTCCAGCTCCGACGAAAGAAGGGATGTGGTCAGCAACTACTGCGAAATTACCAAATGAATTGGTTATCGTAGCTGTATCAAATGTGAATGCGAATGTTGCTAGTGAGCTACCACAAGAACAATTGACTGAGTTGACAAAACTATATCAACAGTTCCGCGGTCAGCAGATATTAGAAGATTACACTGAATACTTAAAATCACATGCAAAGATTAAATAAGTTTAATCTAGGTATAAAAAAAGCCAGTTCAATTTGAACTGGCTTTTTTGACTGATTTTTATTTTTTCTGAATAAACTTTGCTTCTTCAGACTGTGGATATTGAGTGAGTAACTTTGTCCGATATTGACCAGCTAAAGCTGCATTTTTATCGACTTCTTTAGCAATACTATAAAGTTGATAAACAGCCCGTGGTGCTTTGGCAGAGTTTGGATAGCGTGTGGCAACGATATTATAGTTTTGTTTAGCTGCTTTATAGTCAACAGGCTCTACAGCCAAATAAAATTCTGCTAGCCAAAAATATGCATTCCCGACATATATTCCATTTGGATGGTTTTTGATGAAGTTTTGCATAGGCTGGATCGCATTTTTAGCACCGCCTTGTTTGTATGCATCTAAAGCAACTGTATAAGCAGCTTTTTCGAGCTCTATTTGGTTATTTACGCTATTGTTTGCTTGTGGTTGAACAACTGGTGTTTGCACAGGTGTTGGTGTGATTGGCGCTGTCTGCTGTGTATTTGCTACTGGAGCGACCTGATTTGTGGTATTTGTTGTTGGTTCACTAGAAGCATTTTCTGGATCAGTATTTTCTTCCGGTGGATCGATTTTTTGTGATAGCAACTCTAAGCGTTGATCTAAATCAGTATAACGATTTGCTAGCTCTTTTTTGAGTTGGTCAATTGCATTTTCATGCTCTTCAAGCTGACCACGCAACTTTCGGACTTCCTCTTCAAGCTTTTGGTTCTTTTGGATTAAATCCCAATTTAAATTCGTCGCAACAGGCGAAGCATTTGTAT
Source organism: Acinetobacter sp. NBRC 100985 (assembly GCF_000241225.1). Lineage (NCBI taxonomy): Bacteria > Pseudomonadati > Pseudomonadota > Gammaproteobacteria > Moraxellales > Moraxellaceae > Acinetobacter > Acinetobacter sp. NBRC 100985. The sequence continues at coordinate 41,065 of NZ_BAEB01000017.1, forward strand.
TGTCAGCAATTTGTTGGCTTAAAGCTCTCGACTCAATAGGAACATTGGCATACAAATGCGCACTGCTAAGCAGAGCAATGAAAAGTACAGAATGCTTTTTTAGCATGAAAACTCATCCGTAATGTTGAAAAATAAGTGATACAAGCAAGCTTTTGAGCTTGTGGCATGTTGATATGTATTTTACTTTAGTCATTAAAACAGCAACTCATTTAAATGCAATAAGCATTTACAATCTTCAAGCACTTTTGAAGAGATTTAGTTTTTGTTGTTTATAATTTATGCATGCTTAATTGGTTGTAATGAAAAAAACGAAATTTTGGTGATGAATTAGACAGTTGAATAGAAAACTTAATTAAAAACAGTTACAAGACTTGCAAGTGGTTTAAAAATCTCTATACTTTGTCAGGCAATGGTAGCCCTGCTGGTAGCTTCGCAATTGTACTCTATGAACCCCGCCAGGACCGGAAGGTAGCAACGGTAGTAGAACTATAATGTGCCGAAGTCTTGCTGGTAGGGCTGCCACCAGCTATTCTTCTTCGCTCGTTCGAGCAATCGCTTTCATTATCGCATCCATACTAAATCCTCTATATTGCAAGAAGCGAATTTGCTTAGCTTTGATTCTTGGATCCTTTGCGATATCTATACCAAATTTTTTAACTTTAAGCTGATACGCTTGTTCTGACCAATCGACTTCTTTTAATTCTTCTGTAATCAGTTCTTCATCTAATTCTTTCGCTTTTAAAGCCTGTTTGATGCGCTGTAGCCCTTTGCCTTTTCTCAATTGGCTTGCTAGGGTAAGTTCTGCGACTCTTTGATCGCTTTGATAGTTTTGCTGTGCTAATTCTGCTACTAATTCTGCAACCTCATCAGGATTAATTGCATATTGATTGAGTTTATTGCTCAGTTCGGCTTGGGAATAATCACGGCGTGTCAGAAGGGCAAAGGCGTACGAGCGTAGTCTTGTACCTGTAAGCGTTTTGGGTTTTTCTGATTTTTCAGTATTAAACACGTTTTATTTCCTCATGAAAGAAAAACGCCCCGAAGGGCGTTTCAGCTTAGCTTTCTAAAAAGTCTGGTTCTTCTTCTTCAATATCTGTATTTTCGGCTGGCTTGTTTTTAGTCAGAAGTTGTTCTCGAATCAGCTTCTCAATTTCTTGAGCCATTTGAGGATTTTCTTCAAAATGACGAATTACATTATTTTTACCTTGTCCAATCTTATTACCTTGGTATGAATACCATGCGCCAGCTTTTTGGACGATATCTTGTTGAACAGCGAGATCAACCAGTTCACCTAACTGATTAGTCCCTCTACCGTACATGATTTGGAATACAGCTTCTTTGAAAGGAGGCGCCATTTTGTTTTTTACAACTTTAACGCGTGTTTCGTTACCTGTAATTTCATCGCCTTCTTTTACTTGACCGATACGACGGATATCTAAACGTACAGATGCATAGAATTTAAGTGCGTTACCACCAGTCGTGGTTTCTGGGCTACCAAACATCACACCAATCTTCATACGGATTTGGTTAATGAAGATCACCATACAGTTAGAGCGTTTTGCATTACCTGTAATTTTACGTAATGCCTGACTCATTAAACGTGCTTGTAAGCCCATGTGTGAATCACCCATTTCGCCTTCAATTTCGGCTTTAGGGGTTAATGCAGCAACAGAGTCGACAACGATGAGGTCAATTGCGCCAGAACGCACCAGCATATCTGCGATTTCGAGCGCTTGTTCACCATGGTCAGGTTGTGAAACCAAGAGGTTATCAATATCTACACCTAACTTACGTGCATATTCCGGGTCTAATGCATGTTCTGCATCAATAAATGCACATGTACCGCCATTTTTCTGACATTGAGCAATCGCTTGTAATGTCATGGTCGTTTTACCTGATGATTCAGGACCGTAAATTTCGATGATACGGCCTTTAGGTAATCCGCCAATCCCTAATGCGATATCTAGTGTTAATGAACCTGTAGAAACAGCTTCAACTGCTTGTACAGTGTTATCGCCCAAGCGCATCACTGTATTTTTACCAAATTGCTTCTCAATTTGGCTTAACGCAGCTTGTAACGCTTTGCTTTTATTATCATCCATCTCAAAACCTCAAAACTTTATATTCTTAACGACTAACCCAAGTGGATGTATTGAATCTCAACTTGTTGGGACTCGGGTATAGTGGCAGATTCTAGTTGTTTATTCTACATCTGATCTGTGTCTTTGCGACACAAAATGACGCACCTGAAAGTAGGGAAATTCACTCATCATGATAAGACCATGATTGTACATTTTCCTGCTTAAAACGATTGATATCACGACGATCTTTTTTACTTGGTCGATGATCTGGTCGAGCTAGATTATGCATTTTTCGCTGTGATGCATGCAACTCTCTACGCGCAATACTTTCTTGTGTTTCTTCATAGAGTTGTTGCGCAATAGGAGCGCCACCACGAACGGCAGATAATGCTTTAATCACTACGGTCTTTTTTTCGAAGCCTTGCTGGATGGTCAGTTCCATTCCTATACGAACTTCTTTAGAGACTTTAACTCGATCATTGTGATGGTGGACTTTACCGCCTTCGATCGCAGCTTTGGCAATGGAGCGTGTTTTAAAGAAACGAGCCGCCCAAAGCCACTTATCAATACGCATGCTTTCCATGCTGTCTGGTTCATGCTGTTTTGGCATCTGTTACCTGTAGGTTGGTCTCGAGATTGTTGGACTCAAGATAGTCAAATAATTCAGTTAGATGATTGAGTGCAGGATATGGGAGTTCGTTTGCGCTTCTACTTGGTTTACTACTTGATGGTTGTAGAATGCTTACAAGTTGAGAAATACCAAAAGCTTCAGCACCTTTTAAGACAGCAACGGTATCATCAATAAATACAGCTTTCACTGGATCAAAAGGGTGAAGCTGTTGAAGCTTTTGCCAAAATCCAACATCTTCTTTGGCATATCCCAATTCTTCACTACTGATCATAACTTCAAAGTAAGGGCTGAGTTCGACATTTTCAAGTTTCAATTGCAGTCCAGCTCGATCTGCATTGGTCAATAACCAGCAGCGATAACCTTTCGCTTTGAGTTGTTCTAGCAGTTGATGGCAGCCAGCGCGTGCAGCAATTTTCTCACGATGTTCATATTGAAGTTGCAGTACATCAACCCCAACTTTAGCAGTCCAGTACGCCGAAGAATACCAAGATAGTGTATGCTTATGCTGTTGGTAGAATTGAAATAGTGTCTGCTGGCTTTGTTCAAGACTGCATTGGTGGACTTGAGCATGTCGTTCGGGCAAACAATGATTCCAAATAAAATCATCAAAGGCTAAATCGAGTAATGTGCCATCCATGTCGAACATGGCAATCGGCTGCTGCTGTAAATCTGAATATGACATAAGGTTGGTCTATGTTTTTAAAAACGCTTGCGCCACAAGATCCGTTAATTTCTCAACTTGTTCCGATTATGGCGCAGGCAAGTCAAATATTGTTGGAAGAATACCAAAGTTATTGTGCAGGTTGTGAATTTAATATTCAGGAAAAAAGTGATGATTCACCAGTAACACAAGCGGATTTGAAAGTGAATCGTTTTTTATTGAAGCATTTAGCTGAAGTGACACCAACCTTACCCGTACTCTCTGAAGAAAGTGATTATTCAGCTCGAAAGGCATGGCCACAATGTTGGATGCTTGATCCATTAGATGGGACGAAAGAATTTATTCATGAGCGTGATGAATTTACAATTAATTTAAGTTTAATTGATGGGCATTTGACTACATTTGCAATCATCGCAGTGCCGTGTGAGCAAGTGATGTATATTGGCTACACTTCTCAACGCCCTTATAAATATAGTTTTAGTCAACAACAATGGTTTCAATATCAAGTTGAAGAGCATTTGGTTAATACACCGATTCAAATTGGCTTAAGTCATAATAGTAAAAACCCTAAATATCAAAATTTCATTGATCCGATTTTAAAATCAAGAGATGTCACTCGCCGCGAAGCGGGCAGTGCTTATAAGTTCTGTATGATGTTAGAAGGCGAAATTGATATTTATCCACGTTTTCATCCAACTTCTGAGTGGGATACGAGTTCAGGGCAAGCATTGTTAGAAAGTATTGGTGGTGGTTTGTTGACTTTAGAGGGTAAACCATTTCTATACAATCAAAGAGATACCGTACTTAATGGGGGTTTTATCGCATTTAAAGATCAATATTGCAAAGATCTTGCTTATGATGCTTTAACGCATTCGGGTATTTTAGATTGAGAGTTATTTCACGCATGGTATAGTGAAATAAATTTTCATCATTTATAAATATTATGGCATTACACCTTTTGCCCAAAAGTATGTTTGAAGCAGTCGACTTGTTGCCTGATGCTTCTACGCCAGTCACTTTATTTACACGCCACTCTTTACGTGAATTGGTGAATGGGCAGGGTTTTGCTGGTTATGATCTTCAGCTTACAGAGCAAGGTCGAGATCTTGCTTATGCATGGGGGCAGTATTTAATACAAAATACGGATCGCGCCATCCATCATTGTATTTCTAGTCCAATTCAGCGTTGTGTCGATACAGCCGCTTTAATGATTGAAGGGGCTGATGATGCACACAAAGCTTCAAATACACATACGATTGAAATAGTTGAGCAACGTTTGTTGGTTGAACCGGGAAGCTTTGTATTGGATATTCAACAAGCTGCGCCTTATTTTCGTAAACAAGGTGCATTGGGTTTTATTAATAGTTTTGTGAATAATGCCTTACCGGGAATGAAGCATCCGATTACAGGTGTTTTTGATGTGATCGAATTGCTATATCACACACATCCTTCACAACAAAAAGGATTAAGTTTAGCTGTCAGTCACGATACGATTTTGGCGGCGATAGTTGCAGTGATTTCTGGCAAAAACCAAATTGATAAAGCGGATTGGCCAGATATGATGGAGGGATTATTTGTTTGGTTTGAAGGTGAGGATTTTGCTAATAGTAAATTGAAATGGATTTGGCGTGGGCAAAAACAAGAACTATTAATTAAAGATTTTAAAGATAATTAAAAGAACAATTGGGTTTAAATTAATTTTAGTCATTCATTTTATTTTAGATATTTTATTATATTCTGAATATATTTTTTCATCTTTAAATTAAAGGTGATATTATTATAAATATATGATTTTTATTAACTTTAACTAATAATCATAATTCATTGTAATTTTTTTGGGGAAATGTGATGCAATTGCAACTCAAACATTTATCTGTATGTATTTTCACTATTATGCTTACTGCTTGTGGTGGAGGTGGTAATAGTGGTGGTTCGGAATCTTCAGGAGATAATACGATAGGGACAGGCAGTACAGAAAATCCTGCTCCGCCTGTAGCAGAGAGATATCCAGAGCCAGCAAAGGATGTAATCGATGATAATGTTCTGGGCTTTTATGATTACGATAAATTAGGACAGCCACGCTCATTAAGAAATGATTTGAATGGTAGCTTTGCTGCGATGATTCAATTTGGTCAAAGTCATGTGGTTAATCCTAAGAATAATGAAAAAGACTACATGCCACGTTTAACAACGGATAAAGAGGCTTTATTGTTAGTTACACCATTGGCTGAAATGGGGGATGTAAAGACTTTAAAGGCTGAGATTTATCAGGGCAATCAATTACTCAGAACCGTTGAGTTAGAGGAACCATCACGATTGGCAGCATCTGATCAATCAAATAGTGATGGTCGACCTCTTGTAAGCTATTCAAAGCGCGCTTGGAGTGCGCCTTTGAATTGGGATGAGGTTAAGGCTGGTTTACACATTCGAGTTCTGGATCCGTTAAATAATCGTACAGGCGATTTGACTGAGAATGATATTGATTTTGCTGCTCCAGGCGAATTAGTGCTGCAAAACATTCGATTAGGTTTATTGACAGATCCGCCTAAATCAAATGGTCACTATATGCTGTTAGAACCAGCAAAAGCGGGAACAGATTATTTTCAGACGATTCCAGCTGCGCGAATGATTGTCACAAAATATGATGATTTAAAATTAGAAAAAGTGATGGTTGCAAGTGGTGTCATTTACGACACTGTGAGTGCAACCACTGGCGATGTTTACAGCGGAGACATGCGTGAAAATACAGCTAAATCAACTTTTGGTGTCGGTATAAACTTAGCCAATTGGGGGATTACAAGTGCTTCTATGGCAAGTCAGGAGCAGCCACAACTAACTCAAAGTGTTGTTGCTCATCATGCTCGTGGTAAATATAGCAATGGAGAGGCGACACATGGGTTAAGTGGTGGAAATGGAATGCTTACGTTGATTGATTCCATCGGTAATGAATTTAGCCATGAGATTGGTCATCACTATGGATTAGGGCACTATCCTGGTTCAGTTGGTAATAATATGTTTTGGGCTGCACATCATGCAGATAGTGGCTGGGGATATATTGCATTTAGAAATAAAATGCGAGGTAATTTAAACTGGACGGCAACAAATTTAGGTGATGGCAGTAACGGTGTTCCAAACTTTTTAAACAAATATGCTTATGGTTGGGATGCAATGTCTGGTGGAGCAACAGCAAGTAACATCTCTAAATATACGCACTACACAGGTTATAGTACCTATTTAAAAATACAGCCAGCTTTTGATCGCTATGTATGGGATAAAAACTCACCAACTGGTTATAAAAAATGGAACGCGACCACACGAGTAATGGAAGTTGCTCAGCCAAAAGTACCGAACTCTGGAAATGTTTGGTACAACAGCGCAGATGGTAATTATTTAAAACCAAGATTATTTGGTGTTCCTGTTTATACGATTCTAGGTGGATATGATCCTGTGAATCAGATTGGTTTAATTTATCCTGCTGCGAAAGGGAATTGGGGGAATGTATTTAATTTGCCTCAAGTTAATACTAATGCAACTACGGCAAACTGTTGGCTCAATGTTCAGTTAGCATCAACTATACAAAATATTGCGCTTGCACCTCAGCGTATGAATAGCAATAGTAATGCCAATAAGTTCCATATCAATATTGCCCAAAGTGAAGCACCTCAACAAGTTAATTTGTATTGTCGAAAAGCCAATGAAAATGCAGTATTACTCTCTACAATGAGCATTCCTGCAAATAATACACCGATTGCACCATTTGTTGAGATTGGTGAGGAAGCTGGTTACTCTGCATTAAAAGAAATTGAGCTTCCAGTGCTTGAACAAGCGCTAGTTGCGAACAAAGCTAAACCAGTTGTTAGTCTTTCAACAGATGCTAAGTTGTTATTTGATGCTTACCAGAAATTTAAAAACCAGCTTTCATCTGATGCGCAAACTGAAATGAATCGTTATATGCAACAGCAAACGAAGCTTTATCGTTTGAACCGCTGGATGAATGTATATCGAACTGATCTGATGGATATGAATGTTGATGCCTTGGATGCATTCCATACATTCCTAGATAAACTCGAATTAAAAAATGATTTTAATTTAGACTCAGCAGTGAGTTTGATGAATCGAACCAATTGTTTGAAAGCTGAGAGACTTGAAAGCGGGCAATTGAATGCATTTATTAGTGGTGCTACTGGATGTGTGGGAGATGACTCTGAAAAATGGGTTTATGATGCTCTAGGGAAAATACACAGTAAACAATACATTGATCATTGTTTGGCAACAACCTCAGGTAATGTAATTAATTTAATGCCTTGTGATAATAATCAAGCTAATCAAGTTTGGGTTACAGATGTAAGTGCTCAAGCGATTAAGCAATCGAATCAATGTTTTGATTTAGAAGGTGGTTATCTTACCAATAATAGAGCGCGTTTGATTCGTTATAGATGCACTGCTGGCACGAACCAAAAATGGACGATACCATCTGTGAATAATAGCTTAATACTTTCAGGTTTAACGACTAAGAACTTGGCGTTATCTTCTAAAGTATTCACAGTTAATCCATAAAATTCAAAAGGGAGGAGGTAAACAATTTACCTCTTTCTAATTTTTGTAATACGAAAAACTGTAGACAATAAAAAAGCCCGAAAATCGGGCTTTTTTATTTGCTTCAAATTAGTTAGCTAACGCTTTAACTTGAGCATTTAAGCGGCTCTTATGACGAGCAGCTTTATTTTTGTGGATGATGCCTTTATCAGCCATACGGTCGATTACAGGTACAGCTGTTTTGTAAGCTTCTGAAGCAGCAGCATAATCACCAGCAGCGATCGCATTTACTGTACGTTTAAGGTAAGTACGAACCATAGAACGCAAGCTTGCGTTGTGTTTACGTGCTTTAACGTTTTGACGAGCACGTTTTTTAGCTTGAGCAGAGTTTGCCACTCGTGCACTCCTTGAAAATAAGTTGGTCTGGGCGGGCTGAAGTTAAAACCAAAAATATTGGCAACATTCACCAGCCCGTAAACAAGTGCCATATTTTGATGAAACTAAGCATCGAAGTCAAGCCTTGTAATGTTTTTAAGTGCATTTAACAGGTGATTATGTTGCAAGAAAACGTTACATTAAGCCTAGTTATAACTTGGATGAAATAAAAATGAAAACAGGTGATAAAAAAGCGATTGTAATAGGTGCTACAGGGTTGGTTGGACAAGCTTTAATAGAGCAATTGCAACAGTCTAACGAATTCAGTGCGATAACTGCCGTGGTACGTAAAAAGTCTGATGCATTAGATACTTATAATAAAGTTACTCAGTTTGTCTTAGAAGATTTTTTGTTATTAAATGATGAAGACGTGAATGCATATACGCATGCTTTTAGCTGTTTAGGTAGCACGATTAAACAAGCAGGTTCAAAAGAAGCATTCTATGCAATTGACTATGAAATGAATGCTCATTTTGCTGATTTACTTCAAGATAAAGATGTTCACTTATTGGTCGTTAGTGCTTTGGGAGCGAGTGCAAATTCACCAATTTTCTATAATAAAGTTAAAGGTGAATTAGAAAATTACCTCAGAAGTTTATCTCTTTATAAATTATCAATTTTTCAGCCATCATTATTGATTGGTAAGCGAAGTGATGTGCGTTTTCTGGAAGATATGGCACAAACAGCATTTAAACTTGTAGAACAAGCATGGACTAAGCCGTTTAAATATAAGCCTGTAACCGCAGAGCAATTGGCGCATACTATGCTGGTTGCAGCCCAAACACAAACTGCCGCATTTAAACTGTTTGATAATTTAATGATACAACAAACTCGATAATGGAGAAGCTCAGTGACAACAGTATCTTTCGTAACTTGTGATTTGTTAGATGACAACCCTGAAAAAGATTTACAAGTCGTAACACCATGCTTAGATGGGAAGTTCTTCAAGAGTTATGGTGCTCGTAAAACTTTTGGTGGCCAAATTGTGACTGTAAAGTGCTTTGAAGATAATTCTCGTGTTAAAGAATTATTGGCAACTGATGGAACAGGTAAGGTACTTGTTGTTGATGGTGGTGCTTCCATGCGTTGTGCATTGATGGGAGACATGATTGCAGAATCAGCAGTGAAAAATCACTGGAATGGTGTTGTGATCTATGGTTGTGTGCGTGATGTAGATGCGATTGCGGAACTAGATTTAGGTGTACATGCATTGGCTGCAATTCCACAAAAAAGTAATCGTAAAGGCATAGGTGAAGTTGATATCACATTGTATTTTGGTGGTGTGACAATCACTTCTGGTGATTATATCTATGCAGATAATAACGGAATTGTGATTGCGAAAGAAAAATTAGTCGACTGCTAAAGGGTTAGCGATATGCTGAAAATGGTGAATCATCAATTTAAAGTTTTACAATCTGTGGTTGCGAGTATCATTGAGGGTGGGCGAGGTGTATCAGGTACGCCTTTTCCTCAACAACCAACAAAACCTTTAAAGCTTTATGAATTTGAAGGTTCGCCATTCTGCCGTCGAGTTCGAGAAGTAGTGACCTTATTGAACTTAGATGTGGAGATTTATCCATGTCCTAAAGGCGGTCAGAAATATCGACAAATTGTAAAGAGCAAAGGTGGAAAAAGACAATTTCCATTTTTAATTGATGAAAATACAGGTGATCAACTTTATGAATCACAAGATATTATTCATCATTTATTTAAACATTATGGTAAAACAGGGCAGACCCCTAAGAAATACAGCCATTATCCTAAATTACCTTATGTTTCGACCTTGGCTTCAGTTGCGAATGCAGCACGTGGTGTATGGATCAATAAGAAAATTATTGATCGAGCAGCACCAGAGCAACTGTTAGAGCTGTGGAGCTTTGAAGCGAGTCCTTATACGCGTTTAGTGCGTGAAGCTTTATGTGAATTAGAAATTCCATATGTTCTGCATAATGTGCCTAAGGAGCGTTGGCAAGATATGGGGCCAGCCATTCTACGCTTAAAACCAGGTAAATATATTCCATTACCGAATGGTAAGCGTGAAAAGGTTGTTGAAATTATGGGGCGTGATATTCAAGTTCCGTTTTTAATTGATCCAAACACAGGCGTGAAGATGTTTGAGTCGGCTAAGATTGTTGATTATTTGAAAAAACAATATGGTTAACCTGATTTAAAAAAGCATCCGTTAAGGGTGCTTTTTTATTCCTGATTGATTGTTAGCTTGCATCAATGGGTACTTTATCGTTTTAATAAGCAAGTCATCAAAGCAAAGCTGTATAGATAGATCATATGTTAAGCCAACTAACTAACTTATTCAAAAGTTCAAAGGAAACACCTGAACAGCTATTCCTTAAAGAAAATGACTTGGTTTTTGATAGTCGTGGTGCAATTTATAAAGGCATCGTTTTGAATGAGTTGGGATTCCGTCTGGAATATTTCTCAAACCGAAAGTTAGATCGATTTGACGATCTCGAAAAGCTATTTCGGATTGCACCGCAAATTAATGAAAAGATCGATCTAGAAATACACTCACAGCGTTTTGTTGAGCGGTTGGGGAATACAGAAGAAAATCTTAAACAGTTGAAGCAAGCGATTAAAGTTTTAAATGACTATTATGTGAAGTTTAAAAGAGCAAGATAGTTTGGTTTCAAGCCTGAATTAATAAATATATTTTCATAGTTACGATAACTAGATAGGCTGTCTTTACCTTTACTTTTCAGAGATGAAAAGTAACCAAAATCTTTTGTTGGACTGACGGTACATCCCTGTTACCGCAGTCCAACAAGGCGGCGTCCATGCCGCCAACCATGATAGTAAATGATGGTTTAGATTTAGAAGGGTGAATTTTTTTAACTTAGAATATAAAAAAGGGACTAAATCCAAAGATTTAATCCCTCTTGAGTCTAGCTAGTAATTATTTTTCAATAATTGCTGTTACGCCTTGACCACCAGCAGCACAGATCGAAACTAAGATACGGCCTGAACCTTTTTGGTTTAAGATTTTTGCAGCAGTCGCGATGATACGACCACCAGTAGCAGCGAATGGGTGACCCGCAGCTAAAGAAGAACCTTTAATGTTTAATTTGCTACGATCAATTGAACCTAAAGGTGCATCTAAACCTAAACGCTCTTTACAGAATTTCTCATCTTCCCAAGCTTTCAATGTAGAAAGAACTTGTGATGCAAATGCTTCGTGAATTTCGTAGTAGTCAAAATCTTGAAGTTTAAGACCAGCGCGTTCAAGCATACGTGGAACTGCATAAGCAGGCGCCATCAATAAGCCTTCTTTCTTGCCAACGAAATCAACAGCAGCAGTTTCAGAGAACGTTAAGTAAGCAAGGACTTCGTGACCATTTGCTTTAGCCCATTCTTCAGAAGCTAAAAGCACGCATGAAGCACCATCAGTAAGAGGAGTAGAGTTACCTGCTGTCATTGTTGCAGCTTCGCCTTTACCAAATACTGGTTTTAACTTCGCTAATTTCTCAGCAGTTGAGTCAGCACGTAAGTTGTTGTCACGGCTTAAACCTAAGAATGGTGTAATTAAGTCATCGAAGAAACCTTCTTCGTATGCTTTTGCCATTTTTTGGTGAGAAGAAGCAGCTAAAGCGTCTTGATCTTCACGAGCAATACCCCATTCAAGCGCAGTGATTGCTTGATGGTCACCCATAGATAAACCAGTACGTGGTTCACCATTTTTAGGTGCATCCATAAGATCTTTAACATTGATCTTAGAAAGTGCTTTTAAACGGTCTTTACCAGTTTTAGCGATGTTAAGCTCAAGTAAAGCTTTACGTAAACCATCACCAAACGCGATAGGCGCGTCAGAAGTCGTATCTACACCACCTGCGATACCTACTTCGATTTGACCTAATGCAATTTTGTTTGCAACTTGGAATGCTGCTTGTAAACCAGTACCACAAGCTTGTTGAAGATCACAAGCTGGAGTTTCTGGAGCAAGTTGAGTATTCAATACACATTCACGAGTCATATTGAAATCACGGCTGTGCTTTAATACTGCACCAGCAACAACTTCACCTAAGCGTTGACCTTGTAGGTTGAAACGCTCAACCAAACCATTTAATGCAGCAGTAAACATGTCGATGTTTGAAGCTGTAAAATAAGCGCCGTTTGAACGAGCAAATGGAATACGGTTACCGCCGATAATGGCAACACGGCGAACAGTGTTTTGGCTCATGGTTTTATCCTGTTGAACAGAAGGTTTGGTTGTTTTAGCTGGCGCTGCTTTTGTAGATGTAGAAGAAGCAGTGCTTTTCGGACTACGAGTAGTAGCACGCGTACGAGTCGTTTTAGGTGTCGTGCTTGCTGCTTTAGAGGTCGTGCCAGCAGTTTTACGTGTAGTAGAAGCTGCTTTTGATGTATTTGACACATTTTCTTCAGCAGAATTCTCGACTGCTGGATTTTCTTGAGTTGTTTTGCTCATAAGGCTTTTCCAAGCATAATTGCGATATTCTTGTGACAACAATACCATATTTACAATACTGCTGTATTGACTAGAATGACGCTGTAGACCACATTCAGGTCAAGACATCAGAACATGAACTCAAGTATGATTTATGACGAGTCAATCAAACATTGATTTCATGTAATTTGATTAACATGATGCATGTGTTTGTAAAAAATTCATTTGTATGAGAGATAATAATCATGACCGATCAATACCAAGCATTTACACAATCGCCTTTGGGTAAATTTGTTGTAAAAAATTTAGGTTTACCATCGCCAGTAACGTTAGATCGTTTTGAAAGTGCTCAACCTGTTGTGAATGGTGCAGTATTGCTTGGCGCAGCGCCTTCAAGCACGATTTCTGCTGCTATTGCTCAGGTTCTTAGCAATATTCATGCAGATAGCTATGTGGGTAATAATGTTGAGTTACAACAAACCGCGGCGAAAGTTGGTTTAAGCCTTCGTCCTTTAAATGCAGATGATAAAGAGTCTAAGTTTAAAGCAGTTGTATTTGATGCTTCCGGTATTCAAGATTCAGAACAGCTTAAAGAGTTGTATAACTTCTTTAACCCAATTGCTCGCCAGATTTCTAGTTCTGGTCGTGTAATTGTAATTGGTACAACGCCTGAAACTGCAAAGACAGTAAAACAAGCGATTGCTCAACGTGCGCTTGAAGGTTTCATCAAATCAGTCGGTAAAGAGTTCAAAAAAGGCATCACTGCTCAAGTTGTTTATGTAGACCAAGGTGCAGAAGCAAATCTTGAATCTACGTTACGTTTCTTAATTTCTCCACGTTCTGCTTATGTTTCAGGTCAAGTGGTTCGTGTTTCTAAAGCAGACGTTGTTGATCTAGACTGGGCGAAGCCACTTGCTGGTAAGACTGCTTTAGTGACTGGTGCAAGCCGTGGTATTGGTGAAGCAATTGCAAACGTACTTGCTCGTGACGGCGCACACGTAATTTGCTTGGATGTACCACAACAGCAAGCTGATCTTGAGCGTGTTGCTGGTTCAATCGGTGGTTCTGTATTGGCAATTGATATTACTGCTGCGGATGCTGGCGAGAAAATCAAAACTGCTGCTGCAAAACAAGGTGGTTTAGACGTTATTGTTCACAATGCTGGTATTACTCGTGACAAAACTTTGGCAAACATGAAGCCAGAGCTTTGGGACTTAGTTATCAACATTAATTTATCTGCAATTGAACGCGTTAACGATTACTTACTATCAAATGATGGTTTAAATGCAAATGGTCGTATCGTTTGTGTATCATCAATCAGTGGTATCGCTGGTAACTTAGGTCAAACTAACTACGCTGTTTCTAAAGCGGGTGTTATTGGCTTAGTGAAATTTACTGCGCCTACATTGAAAAACGGTATTACGATTAATGCTGTTGCGCCTGGTTTCATTGAAACTCAAATGACTGCTGCGATTCCTTTTGCGATTCGTGAAGCGGGTCGTCGTATGAACTCAATGAACCAAGGTGGTTTACCTGTAGATGTTGCAGAGGCAATTGCTTGGTATGCATCTACTGGTTCAACAGGTGTTACTGGTAACGTTGTTCGTGTATGTGGTCAAAGCTTATTAGGTGCGTAAGCATTAGGGTTTTGAAGAGGGGTGCTTGTGCATCCCTTTTTTATAAAAAATATCAAAAGGTTGATTATGAACACACGTCATTTTAGTGAATTACCAAAACCTTATTTGGCTTATCCAAAAGTTATTCAGGGTTTAATTTTTAAAAAGCCAAAAGGCGAGAAAGTATTACCACAAGTTGAGTATGTGGTGGATACATTAAAAATTGATACCAAGCATTTAGAAAGCTATAACGAAATCTGTGGTTTTAAAAATGATGGTTTTGTGCCTGCGATCTATTTAGCCGTACTATCTCAAAGCCTACAAATGCATATGATGACAAGCGAAGCTTTCCCATTTGCAATTTTAGGTTTAGTTCATATCCGCAATCAGATCAAACAAATGCGTAAAATCGGTGTGAATGAACAAATCACATTGTCATGCAAGTTTGGTGAGCTGAAACCACATGATAAAGGTTTACAGTTTGATTTCATTACGACGGCGAAGGTTGGTGGTGAAGTTGTGATGGAAAGCCTGACAACATATCTGTCACGTCAGAAAGTTGAGAAAAAAGCGGCTGAGAAAGCGAAAGATACTCAAGAGCCCGCTTATCAACCGCAGGCTGAATGGAATATTTCAGAAAATACAGGCCGTCGCTATGCGTTGATTTCAGGTGATTTCAACTTAATTCATATTCATGCGGTGACTGCAAAAGCTTTTGGTTTTAAACAAGCAATTGCACATGGTATGTGGAGCAAAGCAAAAGCTTTAGCAAATGTGCAGCTTCCAGATGCTTATGAAGCAGACGTATGGTTTAAGTTACCAATGTACTTACCTTCAAAAGTTGAATTTTTAACTGCTACAGATGCTAAGCAAACTGACTTTTTAATTCGTAATGTTAAATCTAAGAAGCCACATGTTGCGGGTACTGTAAAAGCAATCTAAGCCATTATTCATATGTTCAATATCCCTTTTGTTGGCAAGAGGGATATTTAAAAATATAAATATCATAAGGATGCGTACATTGATTAAAGAGATTTTATTTGCCGACACACATAATTATCGTGGCAATGTTGATGACCGTTTTGTTGATCTAGCAACGCAATTTAGCCGTCTACAAGATGCGCGAAGTCATAAAGGTGGCGCAGCTTTAGTGGTGTATTTTAAAGGTCAAAAAGTTGTTGATATTTTCACGGGTAAGAAATCTCAGGATGAAGCTTGGCAAGCAGATACTTTGTCGATGTGCTATTCAACAGGAAAAGGAATTTTAGCCACGCTTGCACATATTTTAGTGAGCGAAGGCATACTGGATTATGATCTACCGATTGCACATTATTGGCCAGAGTTTGCACAAAATGGCAAGCAAGCAATAACTGTACGCCATGTACTGTCTCACCAAAGTGGTTTATTCGATATTCGAAATACCATTGAGACAGCAACAGAAATGTTGGATTGGTCACATATGCTAGATGTTATGGCTGCTGCTACACCACGCTTTTCAGCAGGACAAAGCTTTGCTTATCAACCGCTCACGTATGGTTGGATTATTGGTGGGGTTCTTGAGAAAGCAGCAAAACAGCCTTTAAGTTGGTTAATGCAACGCTATCTTGTACAGCCACTTGAGCTTGATGGTGCATATTTTGGTACGCCAACTTCGGAGTTGGGGCGTGTCGCACGGTTATTAGAGAAGCCTAAGTCTCAATCTCAAGCAAAACCGCAAGTACAAAAGCCTCAAGCCGCTCGTAAAACATCTTTATCAGAAAGATTGTTAGAGTTATCTGGGCAAAGTCCACAAGATTTCCAAGATGCGATGATTCCAAAAGGGATGCGTAATTTTAGTTTTTATAGTGATGCGGGTTTACAAGCGGTCATTCCTGCTGCAAATGGTGTTTTCACTGCAAATAGCCTTGCAAAAGTATACGCAATGCTTGCTAATCAAGGACAGTGGCAGGGGCAACAACTGATTTGTCCAGAAGTCTTTAAGCAATTGAGTACGGTACAAAGCAAGACTCGTGATCGAGTTATGCCGATTCCTATGCATTGGCGTTTGGGTTATCACCGTATCTTAACGATGGGCAAACGTGCACCGCATGGCTTCGGTCATGTTGGTTTTAATGGTTCAGGCGCATGGTGTGATCCAGATCGAGAACTAAGCTTTGCTTATACGCACAATTTTAATATTACTTCAGCTACGGGCGATTATCGTTTGTGGGGCTTGAGCCAAGAAACTTTACGTTGCGCAGATGAAATTCTAAAAGGAAGAAAAGGCTGGTTTTAAGTTAATTGGTCTAAATACGGAGGAATATGATAAATGACAGCGTCATATTTCCTCTCAGTCTTTTTATCTACAACTGCGCCACCTAAAAAACTCTGCCAGTTTTCGACTCGCATAATTATGAATGGCAACGGGATACAAGAAATATTTAGGTTGTATTTTTTCAGAAGCCCAGCGGAAAACTTCGTAAATTGACTCTTTGGCAAAACCTTGATTGTGATAGTCTTCTCTGATCCACAAACCTAGCTCTGGTGTGGGTGTTTGGGCGCGATGTACACCAATCAGACCAATAAAAATATGTGTTTCTTTACACCGTAAAACAAAGTGATGATCTGTACTCTCTGATTCGGCTAGCAGCGATTGCTGTCCAATTTGTTCTAACGCTTGAAAATTCTCAGCAGGTTCCCAAGCCATATAGCGAGTTAAGATTTTGGTAATACAAGAGTATATATCTACTAGATCATCCATTTGAAATACAAATAGATTGACTCTTGAACTTTGTAATATTGGTGATGTGTATTGCATCTATTTTCTAAATAGCTCTGCTTGTAAAATAGCTTCGGTATGGCGTTTAAAGTCTGCATCATTTAGACCATTCAGTCCTAATTTATATATACCTTCTAGACCGCAAACAAAAGCAATTAATCGCCAAGCAATGTCTTGGCTATCTGATTCAAAGTTAAATTCACCTTGGTTTTTACCCTCATTAATCATTCGGACAATTGAGCGATGCCAATCTTGCATTGCTAGATTATAGGCATGTTTAATTTCTAAATCTTGATCAATCAGGATTTCAGCTTCATTCCACAAACGGAGATAAGGCTGAATTTGCTCAATATTTTCACAACCCAATAAAAGAGAGACACGTTGTAAATAATTTACAGTATTTACTTGGTCTTCAATTTCATCGAGTTGTTGCATAAGTTTGATAAAAGCTTCTGCTTTAAGGTGAGAATTTGATGCAAAATGGTGATGAACTTGTCCTGTAGAGGTTTGTGCTTCGGTTGCAATACGGCGAACAGTCATCGCTGAAAATCCTTCATTTAAAGCAACATGCATGGCTGCTTGTAAAATCATTTCACGGCGTTGTTCTCGATTTAAATAAGCCATTTTTCTGACCAAAACTCGTTTTGTAAAAACAGATACAAATTAACTTATATTTTAAAGTTGGACAAGTGTTCAATTTTGCTTATAATTGCACCAATTTGAACAACTGTCCAAAATTTAGAGGCATTTATGTCACGCAAGTGGTTAATTCTTGCAATCATCGTATTGATCTATCTTCCTGTTTCGATCGATGCAACTGTTTTACATGTCGCTACACCTACATTGAGTGAGTCACTTGGACTATCGGCAAATGAGATGTTGTGGATCATTGATATTTATTCACTGGTTATGGCAGGGCTTATTTTGCCAATGGGTGCCTTGGGTGATCGCATCGGTTTTAAACGATTGATGCTTATTGGTGGTCTATTATTTGGTTTAGCGTCTTTAGCTGCTGCATTTTCACCAACAGCTTTGACTTTGATTGCATCAAGAGCATTACTCGCCGTTGGTGCAGCAATGATTTTGCCAGCGACTTTATCTGCTGTACGTAATACTTTTTTAGATGAGAAAGAGCGTAACTTTGCTTTGGGTATTTGGGCGACTGTAGGTGGTGGTGGCGCAGCCTTTGGCCCATTGCTTGGTGGTTTTTTACTTGAGCACTTTCATTGGGGATCAGTGTTCCTGATCAATGTTCCGATTATGATTGCTGTACTTGCTTTAACTGTCTTTGTGATTCCAAAGCAAATAGGGCAACCCAAACAAAGCTTGAACTTATTGCAAGCGCTTATTTTAGTTGTGGCTATTCTAAGTATGATTTATGCCATTAAATCAGTGCTGCATGGCTTTTCAATTTGGTCGGTACTGATTTTTGCTGTGGGTCTGGGTTTGTTGGTTGGGTTTGTACGTAAACAGTTAATTTCTGATGCTCCAATGATTGATATCCAATTGTTTAAGCATCCTGTGATTGCGACAGGCGTCATCATGGCCATTTTATCAATGATGGCTTTGGTTGGATTTGAGCTATTAATTTCTCAAGAATTACAGTTTGTTTATCAGCTTTCACCACTTGCGGCAGGCGCATTTATCTTGCCATTTATGATCGCCATTAGTTTGGGTGGGCCAATTGCAAGTTTGTTGGTGAATCGCTTTGGTCTACGCTCAGTTGCGTCACTTGGAATGTTAATGAGTGCGATTAGCTTATGGGGATTGGCGCATACAGATTTTATGAATGCACAAATATCGGCTTGGGCATTGATGGTGGTTTTGGGCTTAAGTGTGGAAATTGCATTATTGTCGTCTACCTCAGCAATTATGTCTTCTGTACCTCCGAGTAAAGCGACAGCAGCAGGAGCAATCGAAGGAATGGCGTATGAATTAGGAGCTGGTCTGGGAATTGCCTTTTTCGGTTTGATGCTTTCATGGTTTTATGCCAACTCAATTATTATTCCAAATGAGTTGCCACATGCATTCATTGAGCAGGTGAGTGGTTCAATCGGAGAGGCAATGCAAGTCGTCAAACAGTTACAGCCTGCGCTTGCTGAAACAGTCATTGATGCCGCGAAACAAGCATTCAGTCAATCACACCGTTCTGTTCTGAATGTCGCTGCATTCCTGTTTTTTATATTGTCTATATTTATTTGGTTTGCTTTACCAAAGAAAGTGACTGTTGTTGAAGAATAAAGATTACCCTTAGTTTGATCATTCAAGCTAAGGGTAATCTTCACGGAGCATTTAATTCGAATTTCCGCAAAATCTTGCATAACTGAATCATAGGTAGCCCCATCAACGTGGTTTGATCATCACCCTGCATTTTCTCAAATAAGCTAATACCCAAGCTTTCACATTTAAAACTGCCTGCACAATGCAAGGGTTGGTCTATGTCAATGTAGCGTTCGATTTCAGCTAAAGTGAGTTCTCTGAATTTGACTTGATAATGTTCTACAAGCGTGGTTTCAAAGCCAGATTGCAAATGTTGAACACTGAGCGCCGTACTAAAAAACACAGTTTTCCCTGAGTTTTTTAGTAATTGTTGAATGGCATTCTCAACAGTTAATGGTTTACCAATAAAGTCATAGGGTGCATGTTCACGCCACGCCACTTGATCAGAGCCAATGACAATGGCATTAGGATGCTCTGTGGAAATAACATGAGCTTTCTCATATGCCAATCGTTTAGCTAAATCATCAGCATGTAATTCACCCATTGCAGATTCATCAATATCAGGTGAAATACAGCGATATTCCAAACGTAAACGATCCATCAAATCTTTACGGGTTTGGCTACTAGAAGCCAAGATCAATTCTAATGGCTTCATTAGACCGCATATTCCACAAGAATATTGAGTGGTACATAGTGTAAAACAGCATTATGGCAAGCATTCAGCTTAATTGGAGGTGCATGTCCTGCTTCATAAGCCTCAACCCAACGGGTCACACAAATACACCAGAAGTCACCTGGTTTTAGGCCTGGAAAACCTACTTCGGGTAATGGAGTAATTAAGTCATTACCAACTTTTTGTGAGAAATTAAGAAAATCTGAAGTCATTTGGGCGCACATGGTGTGCTGACCTAGATCAGTAACTGCCGTATGGCAAAAACCGTTACGAAAATACCCAGTGATTGGGTCATAACAACAGCTGGATAAAGGTTCGCCAAGCACATTTAAGCGATTAATTTTAGGATCAGGATGAATAGACATAATAATATATAGATTTAATGACGATGATTATCATAATCAAAAGTGAAGCTTTAGACAGCTTTTCTGCAAAAAAACTCACCTTTATTTCAGAGAATCATTTAAAATTGTGCCGTTTTTAAAATCAACTAGAGAGCCATCCATGAATTTTCAGCGCATGACTGACCTTGATTTAGCAGGTAAACGTGTTCTTATTCGTGAAGACTTAAACGTTCCTGTAAAAAATGGGGAAATTACTAGCGATGCACGTTTACGTGCTGCATTGCCAACCATTAAAGCTGCTTTAGAAAAAGGCGCAGCAGTTATGGTGTTTTCTCATCTTGGTCGTCCTGTAGAGGGTGAGCCAAAACCAGAACAATCACTTGCTCCTGTAGCTGCGTATTTAACAAAAGCTTTAGGCCAAGAAGTAAAATTATTTACTGATTATTTAGATGGTGTTGAAGTCGAAGCAGGTCAAGTTGTATTGCTTGAAAACGTTCGTTTCAATCATGGCGAAAAGAAAAATAACGAAGAGCTTGCTAAAAAATATGCAGCACTTTGTGACGTATTCGTCATGGATGCATTTGGTACAGCACACCGTGCAGAAGCTTCAACTGAAGGTGCAGCACGCTTTGCTCAAGTTGCTGCGGCGGGTCCTTTGTTGGCAGCTGAATTGGATGCTTTAGGTCGTGCAATGCAAACACCTGAAAAGCCAATGGTTGCAATTGTTGCGGGTTCTAAAGTTTCAACCAAACTCGATGTACTGAATTCACTTTCTACAATCTGTGATCAATTGATCGTCGGTGGTGGTATTGCAAACACATTCTTAGCTGCGGCTGGTTTCAATGTGGGTAAATCACTTTACGAAGCTGATTTAGTTGAAACAGCAAAACAAATTGCTGCAAAAGTAAGTGTGCCATTACCAACTGATGTCGTGGTTGCTGATGCAACTCAAATTGACTTCAGTGACTTTTTGGGTTCTTTAGCAAATGCTCAAGCAGTTGTTAAGAAAGTAGAAGATGTTGCAGATACTGACATGATTTTAGATGTTGGCCCTGAAACTGCTAAAGCTTTTGCTGAGATCTTAAAAACTTCAAAAACGATTCTTTGGAATGGCCCAGTAGGTGTATTTGAAGTTGATCAATTTGGTGAAGGGACGAAAGCACTTTCATTGGCGATCGCTGAATCAGCTGGTTTCTCAATTGCAGGTGGTGGTGATACGCTTGCTGCGATTGATAAATATGAAGTTGCTGATCAAATTGGTTATATCTCAACAGGTGGTGGAGCTTTCTTAGAATTTGTAGAAGGCAAAACTTTACCTGCTGTTGCTGTTTTACTCGAACGTGCTTAATTGCGTTAATCGATTGATTTATAATAAAAGATAGAACTAAAGAGCTGATGTAAATCGGCTCTTTTACTTTTGCATTACAAAGTAGTCATAAAATTGTCATATATTTGAAATATGATTGTCATCAACTTAACCAAGTAACTGTGGAAAGCCGTGATGAAATTTAAATTAACTCTTGCCGCTTTAATCATTGCACCAATCATGTTAACTGCATGTGCAAAAAAAGAAGAAGCGAATAATGCTGAACAGCAAGAACAAGCAGCTTCAACTGTAGCAACACAGACTACTCCAGAACAACAAGCTGCGATCGATGCGATCGATAAACCGAATTTAGATGAAAAGAATACTGATGTTGTAGAAGGTGCAGCATCAGAAGTAGCAGCGAGCGAAGCTCAGTAAGCTATTTTGACATAAAAAGCCGATGTGATTACATCGGCTTTTTTTATTTAAGCATTTGGTTTGCAGTAGAATGTTAGGGTGGTTTGATAATCATCATCTTTAGCCAAAGACGCATTTTTACCAGTCAATGTTCCAATGACACCTGCGGCGGCTTCAACCATTTTCCCTGTTTGCTCATCGACTACACCTTTTAATACACCTTGATAAGTCGTTTTCTCATCTACCACGACAGGTGATGTATTTTTAGTACACGTTTTTTGTGCTGCACTTATTGCGTTATTTTTTGAAATGAGATTAGTTTTGCCAATTCCAGTCACTTCATATTGATTATTTTCTTTTTGAATCGCGATGGTGTTGGTTGGTGTAGATGCGCATGCTGTTAATCCAAGTGCTAAGCCACCTAATACACTCATCATCAAAGTTTTTTTCATTGCTTTTTCTCTAGTTACTA
Source organism: Acinetobacter sp. NBRC 100985 (assembly GCF_000241225.1). Lineage (NCBI taxonomy): Bacteria > Pseudomonadati > Pseudomonadota > Gammaproteobacteria > Moraxellales > Moraxellaceae > Acinetobacter > Acinetobacter sp. NBRC 100985. The sequence goes on from NZ_BAEB01000017.1 coordinate 63,632, forward strand.
CATAATTGTTTTATTTGAACATACAACTTTTGATTGCTTTAGCTGATTATGTACAGTTTATGCTGAGGGTCTGTTAAATTTTTAAAATTGATCGTGAAGCGCGTAGGGGATAAGTAGTGGAGATTAGGTATATTATGCTAATCTAGTGAAATCCTTGTGTTAGTTAGATTCATGTCAATGACGGACTCAAATATCGAGACAATTCATCAAAATATCCATCAACGTCAATCTATTGGTCAACTCGTTGAGCCAGCTCCAAATTCAGAACAACTCGAAAAAGCTGTCCAAGCTGCATTAACTGCACCAGACCACCATCGTTTGAAACCAACTCGTTTTGTGATTATTACTCCAGAGCAAAGGGCTGCATTTGGTGAGCAGTTAGCCAATGCTTTAGCTGATTTAGGTGAGACAGATTCATCTCAGTTGGACAGGGTAAAACAACATCCGTTCCGTGCTCCGATGTTAGTACTCGCTTTAACTACGATACAAGATCATCCTAAAGTTCCTCATTTTGAACAGATTCTTAGTACAGGTGCTGCGATTCAAAACTTCTTGCTTTCTTTACAAGCGCAAGGTTTTGCAAGTATGTGGCGTTCTGGCGCAGTGGTTGAATCAAACTGGTTAAAACAGCAACTTGGCTTAAAAGAGCAAGATCTCATTTCAGGCATTATTTATGTTGGAACGGCAGCAAAAGCAATTCCACCACGTGCTGAAATTGATAGCCAAGTATTCATGAAAACATGGCAAGCGACTTAAAATTTATTTTAGATTTAAAAATAGAGTTTCAGGATAAAAAATGACAGAGTTAAAATTTAGTGATTTAGTTGAGCCTGTTGCGGTCGATCAAAAAACAGCATTAAGAATCACCGTGTTGGGTGGCGGCAGTTTTGGTACTGCTATGGCAAATTTAGCAGTACGTAATGGTTGCGATACCATGATTTGGATTCGTGATGCTGCTGCGGCTGAAGAGATCAATCAAACGCATATCAATAAACGTTATTTACCTGATTATCCATTAGAACCTGCATTACGTGCAGTTGCCGACTTAGAGCTTGCAGTAAGAGATCGTGACATTATTCTGGTTGCAATTCCGAGTCATTCATTCCGTGATGTATTAAAACAAATTGCGCCGTTTATTACCTCGCAAGCTGTGGTTTCACTCACGAAAGGAATTGAAGCGAAAACTTTTAGCTTCATGAGCGATATTATTCGTGAAGAATTACCTGAAGTCCCTTATGGGGTTTTGTCGGGTCCGAATTTGGCAAAAGAAATTATGGCAGGTATGCCATCAGGTACAGTGATTGCGAGTGAATCTGAATTGGTTCGCTATGCTGTGCAGCATGCGTTGCACAGTGCTTTATTCCGTGTATTTGGTAGTGATGATGTACATGGTGTAGAGCTTGGTGGTGCGTTAAAGAATATTTATGCCGTGGCGATGGGAATGGGTGCGGCATATAACATTGGTGAAAATACCAAGAGTATGATTTTGACCCGTGCTTTGGCTGAAATGAGTCGTTTTGCGGTTAAGCAAGGTGCTAATCCATTAACTTTCTTGGGATTGTCAGGTGTTGGTGATTTATTTGCAACCTGTAATAGTCCACTAAGCCGAAATTATCAAATTGGTTTTGCTTTAGGTTCAGGTAAAACATTGGATGACGCAACCAAAGCTTTAGGACAAACGGCTGAGGGGATCAATACAATTGTTCAAGTTCGTGCTAAAGCGGAAGAACTTGATGTGTATATGCCAATTACTAATGCTTTATATGAAGTTATTTTTGAAAATGCGCCACCGATGACGATCGCTTTATCTTTGATGAAAAATGGTCATCGTAGTGATGTGGAGTTCGTACTACCTCATCATGAAGTGTAGGATGTCTTTTAGGTCTTTCTCGCAAACAAAGATACTGGCAATGAAATATCTTTTAATTGGTATTATCCCAATCTTTTAAGCTAAGGTTGGGATAAAAAATAGATCTATTGGCTCTTTTTAGAAAGGGCCTGGTAAAGTGATGATAGATTTATCAAATTGTCATCAATCATAGTTAAAATATAGAGATAAGAAATAAGGTATTTTTATGCAACTCACTTTAGTTCGTCACGGTGAAGCTTCTCCAGCTATTGATGGTGATGATATCAAGCGTCCATTAACACCGCGTGGACATCAGCAAGCTGATCAAACAGGACATTTTTTAAAAGATGTCATTCGACCTGAGATTTTTATTGTAAGTCCTTTACTGCGTGCTCAAGAAACATTGTCACATATTAAGGCACACTTTGAAGGTATTCCTGTTTTAATATGCGATAAAATTAAACCTGATGATGATGCTAAAGATGCGATAGAATGGTTGTCAAAACTACCATATGAATCTATTGCAGTTGTATGTCATATGAATGTCGTAGCGCATATTGCAGAACAATTAACACATGAAAGTTTTAATCCATTTGCATTAGCCGAAGCGCGTATTTATGATCAGACTGTGATTGCAAATGGCTTATCGACACAAAAGAAACGTTTTACGCCAACAATATAAATTTTATCTATCCTAAGCGGATAAAAGGGTAATTAAAACCGATGCTGTATATATGGATGCCCGAAACCAATGGAACATGGTATTGGTCGGCAGGGGAAAATTGGTTCGTCGCTGAAAGTCTTGAACAACTCATTCAAGATCTACAAGAGCATCAAGGGAAAGAGACGACTGTTTTTTTCCCGAGTCGAAATGCTCAAATCTTGCAACAAACAATGATGAAAGCACATTACAAACAGTTGGGGCAAGAAGGAATAAAATACCTCCTTGAAGAGTTTGTAACTTTACCTATTGATCAAATGAAAGTCGTTCATCATTTTCAAAATGATCAACTTAATATTTTAGGTGTAGCTCAATCATCCATTGAAACTTGGCAGCATGCTTTAAGTTTATTACCTATTCAAATTGTTGCTTTTTTACCTGACTTTTTGATGTTACCTGAACCAGAACAAGCCGAAGTTGTGATCGCAAATATTTACGATCATTTGCTTGTTCGAGAAAATCTTTGGTCTGGTAACTCTGTTGATGACTTAGGTCTATTTCTTGAGTTTCAAGCACCAGAAACTCAATACAAGTTTGCTAATCTCAATATTCAACAATTAGATAGTTTGGCAACTGCTTCGAGTAAAGATCAGCGCAGTGAGTTTAGTTACCAATTTCAGCAGTTACAACGACCTAGACAGCATCCGTTTAATGTTTTTCCAAAAGCAAAAAATGCTGATGTGCAATGGTCTGGTTACTGGAAAGCTGCTGCAATCGTTTTTATCGCCGTAATTTTCGTTCAGTTGACTTATGATGGTTTACGCTGGGCTAAGCTCAAAAAGGTGGCGGATCAAACAGCAGCCCAAGCGATTGATCAGTATAAATATTGGTTTGGTGAAAACAGTCGTGTAACTGAACAAAATATAAAAAGTCAGTTTGAAAGCCAGCTCAGAATGAGCCAGTTAGGTGATACGCAAGCATTGTCACTGTTGAGTCGTGTAGGTCCGATTCTAATGCAAAAACAAATCCTTGCTCAGCAAGTGAATTACGATGCATCTGAATTGACGATGTCATTGAAAGCCAAATCATCGGATGATTTACAAGCATTAACTCAACAGTTGAATCAACAAGGATTTCAGGCTGAATTAGGTAATGTACAAGCCGATACAGTAGGTGCAATCGGGGTGGTAAAAGTAAAATAATGAAAGCATTTACAGGAATACAAAACTTTTTTGATCAAAAGGTTGAAGCAGTCAATCAGTATTTACAGGGTTTGTCTGTTCGTGAACGTGTTATGGTGGTTTTCACGGCAATATTTTTAACAGTTGTGATTATCGGTTCTGCACTTTGGAAAATGCATTCTTTAGCAGATCAGCAACAGACACGTTTAAATGAACTTAAAGATTTAACGGTTTGGATGCAGAGTAATGCTGCAACGATGAAGCCTGCGAATGATCTTGATCTTACACCAGCAGATAAAATTCAACGGACTGCTCAACAGCAGGGCCTAGCAGTTTCATCACAACAAAGTGGTGAGCAAATCCAAATCGTCGCAGAACATCAAAATTATGCTGTGCTTGCTAATTTTTTAATGCAATTGTCTCAGATGGGATTAAGTATTCAAAAAATGGAAATGGTTTCTAATAATAATCAAATTAAATTATCAGCGACTGTTGAATAATTTAATTTTCAGAAGCCTTTGAAATATATTTAATTGAGGTGTTATTTAGTAATAAATGCACCTTTATTTATTTTAAAAATTAAGTGAATTTTATTTAATAAAAATTGTATTTATTTTAAAAAAGACCAAGAGAATATGCGATTTTAATGGCTTTAGAGCGACTATCGACTGAAAGTTTACTGTAAATGTTGCGTAAATGTGCTTCGATGGTATACCGTGATAAGCCTAATTCATTTGCAATATCTTGATTGTTAAACCCTTGAGTCACAAATTCTAAAATTTCTAACTCTCTTGTAGATAGATTTTCAGGAGAATGTTCAAGCTTAATTGGCTGTCTTAGTCTTGCTGATAAAATGATACGCACTAAAAATGGATCAATAGGAATTCCACCTTGTAAAATCTGCTTGATTGACATTGTAACTTCAACATCATTTCTTTCTTTTAATAAATAACCAGTCGCTCCTGCATGAATTGCAGTCAAGACGGCGTCTTTTGTATCCCATTCAGAGATAACCAATATTAAAGTATTCGAATTCTGTTGTTTCAGGGTTTGAATAAGCTTAGTTCCATTTCCATCAGGTAGGTTTAAATTAACTAAGGCAAAAGCAACTCTGTTTTCTTTAACAATAGAAATAGCGTCTTTAAGGGTATTTGAAATGATCAAATCACTATTTTTATAATTTAATTTAATTAATAAGTTTGTTAACCTATTTTGAAGTTTTTGGTCTTCTTCTGCAATTAACACGGGTTTAGGCAAGATGGTGCTCAAGATATTTTTGTCAAATATATCTTGCCTTTCCTGTAGTTGCTCAACCATGATTTTATTCTATTGTTATCTGTGTTTAATTATTATAAACATATGGTATTTATTTTCTATATCTTTGTTAAATAATTTTAATAATATTTGATCTTAATTTTATTTGTTAGTTTGTTTTAATATGTTTTTTAATAATTGTTTATGTAGTGATAATGAGTTTCTATTTAAATGATTATCAATAAATAGAAACCCATTTATAAATTAAGAACGAGAAGGGTAAATACCTTGCAAACTAATAATGTAATAAAGCACAAGATAAGGGTTTGTGATATCGACAGGAATACTGCCACCTGCAATTGATGTATTTTGTTGAGGTAATGGTATGTTCGCAGGCGAACTTACAGGCTTCATATTCATCAATTGGCTTGGATTTTGAGTAAAAGTATCAAAAATACCGCCTGTAGTTGGATCATTTGCATTTGCCCACACAGCATTTGTTGGATCACTTGTATTTCCTCCACCGTTGCTTGCTTGCAATGTTAAAGAGATTGCAGTTGAAACGGTTTCAGCAGGGACAATGTGATTATGTGCAGGCAAGTTGGCAACAGTTAAGGTCGTACTGCTATGACCAGCACTTTGACCCAATTGATTGGTATTATTGTGCCCCATTGCAAAACGACCACCTAAATTTGGAAGAGCAAAAGTAGTTCGACCATCACCACCATAAGTTGTGCCTAACAAGCTGAACAAAGCTTGGTATTGTGCTATAGGTAGTAGCTGTCCATTACATGCTGCCCATCCCTGAGGGACAAAAGTATATGGAACAAGAATAATTTCCCCTAAATATGGATCTGCGCTCATAATTTTTACCTATTATTTTCTTGAAAAGTTGTTGATGTTTATGTGCCATTTAATTAAAGGAAATTTGTTTTTGTTTGGATATCCCCAAAATATCGTATTTTTCTTGCAAGCCTTTTAATTTTTTATTTATTGATTTTCTATGGCTATAGATTGTTTCGATGGTTAAGTTGAGTTCATAAGCAATGTCTTCACTACAATAATCTTGGGCCAGTAGTTCAATAATTGTATGTTCTCTCGGTGTAAGCGTATTCAATAACTCTAAATAATAAGGTGAAAATTGAATGAGGCTAGCACGATGATGAATTTGCAGTTTTTGATAAATTTTTTCTTGATGTGTTGAGACTGTGCGATCACTGATACAAAGTTTTGCTGCAATTTCTTTAATTCTCAAACCATGAGCTAACATTTAAAAAAATTTCATGTTCTCTATGACTTAATAATCTAGGGTTGTTCATATAATTTCTCACTTGATGCGTCGTTGTTGTTTTCTGCTTGGTTATTAAAAGGCAAGTATATAAATTAGACATCATTGAAATTTGTTATTTAAAGGTTTTTTTAATTTATACCAAATTTCAACGATTCATTATTTTAGAAAATATTCTCTAATTTATGTATTTATACTCACAAAAGTAGGGAATAACATGAACCATATCTTTAAAAAAATTTGGAGCAAAGCTCAAGGGTGCATCATTGTCGTATCAGAAAATGCTAAAGGTGAGGGGAAGACCAATAAATCGATATCTGTTTCAAAAACATTAGTTAGTATTAAAAATACAAATAATTTAAATAGTATTGTCTTGAAGCCAATGACGATGGCGATTAGCTTAATTTTGGCAACAATATATTCCCAACAAACATTTGCTGAGCAGGTAATTACCTGTGGTGCGCAAGGTGCAAATACCAATCCGAGTATTGCAACAGCTGGGCTAAATAACTCGATTATCTCTCCACAGTATTGGGGGACGCTGTATTGTTTAAACCAGCCCTCTGGAACACTAGTGTCTGATAACAAATTATTATATGACGATATGAATGTAACCATCAGCACTGATACTTTAAAAGTGGGGACTGGAGGGATAACATCTAAAGGTGCACTCGGAAATGATATCGGCAGTGGTGAAATCTCCTTTAACAGTAATAAGATTACCAATCTTGCAAATGGTACTTCTACAAATGATGCAGTGAATTATGGGCAGTTAAACTCTCTGGCCGCCGCTTTAGGCGGTGGAGCTGGTTTTACAAATGGTTTTTTTGGTAATCCCACATATACGATTCAAGGATCAAACTATAACAATGTAGGTACTGCATTTAATGCCGTAAATACTAAATTGACAAGTTTACAGAGCCAAATTGACAGTTTACCTACTGGCGCTGGTGCAGATGGTAAAAGTGCTTATGAAATAGCGCAAGATAATGGATTCACTGGCAATGAGACACAATGGCTGGCATCTCTAAAGGGCGATAAAGGCGAC
>NZ_BAEB01000016.1:0-185 GCF_000241225.1 Acinetobacter sp. NBRC 100985
GTCGCCTTTATCGCCCTTATCACCTTGGGCACCTGTTGCGCCTATATCACCTTTGTCGCCCTTGTCACCTTGCGCACCTGTTGCACCCGTCGCTCCAGTGTCACCTTTATCGCCCTTGTCGCCTTGAGCACCTGTTGCACCCGTTGCGCCTGTCGCTCCAGTGTCACCTTTGTCGCCCTTGTCAC
>NZ_BAEB01000015.1:0-14556 GCF_000241225.1 Acinetobacter sp. NBRC 100985
ACTAGTAGTGCTTTTTTATATCAGTTGATTTATACGCCTGAACGAATCATGTAATCAAAAGCAGAGAGAGAAGCCTTCGCACCTTCACCTGTTGCGATGATAATTTGCTTGTAAGGTACAGTCGTACAGTCACCTGCAGCAAATACACCTTTAACATTGGTTTCGTTACGATCATTGATCACGATCTCACCACGATTGCTGAGTTCAACCGCACTGTTCTTCAAGAAATCTGTATTTGGTAATAAACCAATTTGTACAAAGATTCCAGCAAGCTCGACAGTGTGTTCTACATCAGTCGCACGGTCTTTATATTTCAATGCTGTGACTTGAGCACCATCACCCACCACTTCTGTACTTAATGCATTCATGATCACAGTGGTGTTTGGTAAGCTATTTAACTTATCTTGCAAGACTTGGTCTGCACGAAGTTTGGTATCAAACTCAACCAAAGTCACATGCTCAACAATCCCAGCTAGGTCAATCGCTGCTTCAACACCAGAATTACCACCGCCAATCACAGCAACACGTTTGCCTTTGAATAATGGGCCATCACAGTGTGGGCAGTACGCCACACCACGAGTACGGTATTCTGCTTCACCTGGCACATTCATTTCTCTCCAACGTGCGCCTGTTGATAGAATGATGGTTTTTGATTCAAGCTTAGCACCATTCTCAAGTTCCACTTCAACCAAACCATTGGCTGTTTGGTCTGCACCAGTGATTTTGCTAACACGTTGCAAGTTCATAATGTCCACACCATATTCACGTACATGCGCTTCCATATCTTGCGCAAACTTCGGACCAACCGTTTTTTGAACCGTGGTAAAGTTTTCAATATCCATGGTATCCATCACCTGACCACCAAAGCGCTCAGCCACGATACCAGTTTTGATGCCTTTACGTGCTGCATAGATCGCTGCTGTACCACCCGCAGGACCACCACCAATCACCAATACATCAAATGCATCCTTGGCATTGATGACAGCCGCATCTTTCTCAGCAGAGTTAGTATCTAACTTAGCCACGATTTCTTCCAAAGTCATACGACCTTGACCGATATGCTGATTGTCTTGGAATACCATTGGCACTGCCAAGATTTTGCGTTCTTCAACTTCATCTTGGAAGAAAGCACCATCAATCATGGTCGCCGTGGTATTTGGATTATTAATCGCAATTAGGTTTAATGCTTGCACCACATCTGGACAGTTATGACAGCTTAAAGATACAAACACATCAAAGTTTGCAGTTAAATTTAAGCCTTTGATTTGAGTTAAAACTTCATCAGAGACTTTTGGGGCATAACCTGATACTTGTAATAAAGCCAAGATCAAAGAGGTAAACTCATGTCCCATTGGTAAGCCAGCAAAGAACACTCGAGGTTGTTCGCCTGCTTTAGCCACACCAAAACTAGGACGGCGAGCGTTTGAACCGTCAAAACGCGCCGTAACTTGATCAGAAAGTTCAGCAATCTCAGTTACCAGCTCTTTGATTTTTTCTGCTTTGTCAGACTCATCTAAAGCAGCAACCAGTTCGATCGGACTTTCTAAACGTTCTAAGTAAGCTTTTAATTGAGTTTTAATATTTTGATCTAACATGTATTTCTCCAAATGCTAAGACTTTAAAATCTACTAAATTCATTCAATGAGGCTATAGTACGCAAAAGCATTAAATAGGTAAAACAGTATGTTTTTATGAGTTTGATCGGATAAACCGAATACAAGGCTAAGCATCAAGTTGATGTGCAATTCGATTACGTCGACTTTTCAAATGAGATGCTAAAAAATATAAAACCATACTTATCGCTATTGTGACGAGCAGCAATCCCCACAACACCACATTTACGATTCGAGCGATACGCTCAGCCTGTTGGGCACGTAAATCCAATGGCTGTGTCATCAATGTAATACTTTTGCCATAGAGCTGTTGTTGCATAACCCATAATTGCTCAGGCTTGAAATCGTACTTTTGGAACTCTGTAGGATTATTTCGCTCTGCATTAATTAGCTGATTTACATAAATATTGGCAGTTTTTCGGTCTATCGGATCATGCAATAAAGCGACTTGCGCCAACACATAAGCTTTCTCAGTTGCAGAAGCATTCGACTGATTCAAATCCTGTGCGATTTGGCTTTCGATAATATTATTTTTATAGCTCATCCACTGCTGATAAGCTTTTTCAGTTTCATCTTGCCAGTCATACTGAATATAACTCATACCTGACCATAACAGTGTGAAAGCAATGATCCAAGCAACGACTCGCAGTGTCCAAGCTTGAAAACGTTGTCGAAAAAAGTTTAATTTTTTTGCCCAACGTAGTAATAAAAATGCACCAATGAATGCAACGAATATTTTTATAAATAACCAGCCAAACCAAGACAGTAAATTAAAAAAATAATCTACTGGCTGTTTAAATGGAATCAGATCTTGAACATGGTAAGGTAAATCCAAAGATTGGATGTGCATAGACAGATCAAAAAAGCGATAGACAAATTCTTTTTGGAAAAACAATGCAGTGATCGTCATTAACACCAAAGCACTGCTTAAAAAAACCAAATCATCAGATGACGTTGGCGTTTTTTTAAAACTACTAAACGCTGATCAATTGGTTGTACACTGAACTCGTCTATCGATGACAACGATCTTTCCTCTGCTTAAATCATGATTGAGAAGATTGGCTATTTTCTAGAACCAGTTGATTCAAACTCTCTTGTAATGCACGTAAACGAGTCGTTGCTTCAGCACGTTTTTGCATTCCTTCTTTCTGAATCTGAATCACATCATTTACAGTTTTAATGAGGGTGTTTTGCACATGTTCAAGGGTTTCGACATCAATCACCGAGCGCTGATTCGCTTTTGCGGTATCGACCGAGTTTTGATGCAATAATTCAGCATTTCGACGCAATAAATCATTGGTCGTGTCATCAATTGCTTTGGCTAACTGCACACTATTTTTTTGTTCCTGCAATGAAATCGCTAAGCTAATCTGGTTTTTCCATGCAGGAAGCGTAATGTTTTTGATCGCATAGAACTTATCAACCAACATTAAATTATTGGATTGAATAATCCGAATCATCGGCAAAGTTTGCATAGCGGATTGTTGTAAAACCTGCAAATCACTGACTCGCTTTTCCAGATTATTTGCCAAATGATTTAAATCATAAATCTGCTGTGTTGTCTGTTGATCTTGCTCTTGAGTTGTAAGTGTTGAAATCTGTTGTTGAATGTCTTGTTGCTTCAATTGTCCAGCAGCAATATAAACACCAAGTTGTTTATATTCATCTTGAACGGCATCAAACATTTTGTCCAAAGTTCCAACCCGTGCTTTCAAACCAGACTGAGAACTTTCAATTTCTTTCACAAGAACATCAATCTGTTCTTTTGTCGTATTAAAGTGTTGGTCAAAACTTTGCTTTGCACCTTTAAACTTACTTAGCAATCCGCCAAAGAATCCTGAACTCTTTGATTTATTTAAAATGCTTGTCGTATTCAACTGCTGTGCAACTTGCACAACTTCATTTAACTTTTGCCCAGTTGCATCTAGGTCTTTATTCTGAACAAGATTAAGCAACTCATCTGTATATGTAGATGTTTTATTGGCAATATTTTTACCATATTCAGCAACAACTGTCGTACTAATGTCAGCAAGCTCTTGATGTGCATCCATTACTTCTGCAAAGTCTTGAATCTGTAAGCCCAATTCTTTCAAGTTAAGTTGTTCAAAGCGTTGCTCTTGATTAACAACCAGTTCATTTGATGAATTGCTCAGTTCTGAATTAGACATAATATTCCCCTCTTATTTCTGTAATGATTTCTTAAGATTTTGAATGAGATGTTCTCTGCTTTTATCCAACTGTTCAAGTGTCTTTGTCGAATTGCTCTCTCGACTTTGTTCCAAATGATAGCGCCATGCTGGAATCAAAACCTGCTGTGCCTCTTTAAAACGATCTAATAAGCTAAATGATAAATGTTGTGATAACTGCATTTGTTTTAATGCAATATCATTACTGGTTTGTAAGGTTTGTAAGGTATTTATTTTTTTAGACAGTCGCTCTACAAAGTGATCTAAAGTTTGTTGCTTACTGAACTGAGGATACTCTTGCAAGAACTCTTCAGCAGCACGAATATACTCAGCCATTTGCTCTCTTAAACCGACAACCTGCTGTAACCGTGATTGAGATTTTTGAATCTCTATCTGTAATTTTTGACTGAGATAATTTGCCTCATCAATTAAACGATCAAAATTCTTTAGGTATTTGATCTGACCAGCATCGTACTCGATGTCGATCCCTAGCCATTTTTGCAATACATTAAATTTTCTTTGGCCCAGATACTTATTTGAACGAGATAGTTGTTGAATAATTTGATGAATAACTTCGCTCAATTGCTGATTCAATTTAGGATCAACACCATTTAAGAGTACGCTTTGAGCTTGCACCAAATGATCAGCATAATGATTTAAACGATGCGGATCATTCAGCAACGGGACTAAATCATTACGCTTAATCGCCAAGATATGTTCTTGATTTATGTCAAGCTGTGATAAAGGAATTAAATCAAGCGGTATGGTCATAGAAGTAGAAAATAGTAAGAACAAATAAATTTGAACATTCTAGTTTTAGCATGTTCTTACTATTTCGCATACTGAATTGTTGTTATGTTTTGCACGATTGTTGATTGTTATTTTTAAAGATTTTATGATTTTTGTGGAATCGCATAGGTTCCAATCACATGAGCAACAGGCTCATCATCATCTAAAGAATAGAGCCAAACCTCACCTGTAACTAATGTTTTACCTACTTTAATCAGTTTACACACTGCCCGAATATTTTGATTCCCATTCGGTTTTCGAAAGAAGTTAATGGTCATGTTGGTTGTAACCGCCATGGTTACCAAACCAATATGACCCATGATTGCCACATAGAGCGCGAAATCAGCCACTAACATCAGTGTTGGGCCAGAAACTGTTTGCCCTGGACGCAAGTCATCAGCATCGATTTGATACAATAACTGAGCGCCTTTATCGGTGATTTCTTCAATGCTGGTTTTTTTAAGTGCTTGTGGAAACTCTTGAGCCAAAAACTCAATTAGTTCATTCTTTCCAATCTTCATCTGCTTTCCAAATTTTTCAATGTGATGTTTTTTAAGATGTCCGTTTCAAATTTTATTCTGCTTGGTTTGAAAGCTCATTTAAAACTTGCCAATATGTCGGCGCTTCTTCGACATGGCCTTTATCGCGCAACATTTGATGCATCTTTGGCAATTTGAAATATGGAACAGTAGCCATCAAATGATGCTCTTTATGGAAATTCACATGAATTGGTGCAACTAAAGCCCGAGCAATATAGCCTGCCTTTGTGGTTCGTGTGTTGGTTAATGCGCTATGACTGGTCTCCATACCAGCATGTTCAGCCATCGAACGAACTCGCAAAAACAATGGAAATGGTGTCAAATAAGCCAGCACCCAAAGTGCATACAGTTTAGGATGCCCTGATGCCCATAAAGCTGAAAATAAAGCTGCATTGGTTACAATCGCACCACCACTATTTTTTAAGAATGTTTTGGGATAATCAAACCAACGACGACCTTCTTGATAAATCCAGCGACGGTCATTCGACACCGTCCACTCCATTTTCTCAACGTCCATCAATACCCGACCAACTGCAAACTTAAATCCAGTCACGCCAGATAAATCACGTATAAATTTACGCATTAACGATTTCTTCGTCGTCGGAAATCCTGTTACAAGCGATAAATCAGGATCATCCATTGTAGAAGTCTTACTATGATGACGCAGATGATGGGCACGATACTTATGCAAATCATTCCAGATTGGACGAGCACACAACCAGTCCGTTAAAGTGTCATTTAACCATTTCGTTTTGAATAAACTTTGATGAGAAGCATCGTGCATGATGATTGCCAAAGCTAACTGACGACCTGCCAGAATAATTAGCGCAGCAATACAGAGTAATAATTTTCCCCAATTCGGTAAATATTCCCAAAATCCGGCCACGGTAGCAAAAGTACCGCCAATGACTGCCCAAGTAGAAAAAACAGCCCAGCCACCATGCAAATCTGATTTAGTTGTTAATTCCGTTATTTCATCTCTCGTGAATAAATCACTGATTGCTATACGCGTATTCATATCCCTTACCTACAATTGTTCTAATTTTATAAATACATAAATCTTAATTTTATTTTAAATTAAGTAATATTTCTGTCAATCTATTAAAATTTATTTTTTAGTAATATTTGTAATCAATCTTTACTCTAAACTGAGTTCATAAAACTTCTGCCACAATTCCAAACCTGTTCGATCTAGCTGTTGAACGCTTGTCGCAAATTGATCTCTTAGTTGCACATCAACAAAATCTTTGGGCAATAACGGATCGTTCATTAATAGTGAAATCGTTTGGCGACCGAGTAATAACGATTCTCTAGCTGCTGCTTCCAAGCTTAATTGACTTACCGTCAGCAACCACTCCTGAATCATTTGACTGTATTTTTTATAGTGCTGATTGAGATGCTCTATTGGCCATAACTGATAGATCTTTTCTACTGTGTCTTGATCAAAATGAGAAATCTGACAAATCTTGGCACTACTCTCTAAGCCTGAAGCTTTTAATTCAGTAAAAAGATGATCAAATGAAATTGCCAAATTATCTGGACGAATATAAATCCCTTGCTCTAATTCTTTAAAACCAAAATGTTTCAACGCTCGTTCTCGACGATTTAAAGCGGTACGATCGACACGACCTAACTCACCTGTAAACACAGCTAAATATTGCTGATTCCATTTTTTGGTTTGTTTAATTCCGTTCTTACGGTTGAGCATCACATCTGCCCACTCATGTGATTGCAAAGTAAATTGATAAACCCCTCGTTCAATCGCCTCAATGACGCCGTCACCAGACAATCGAGTTACCGCGACGCGTATGCTGTTTTCACTAATCTCAAAAAGTTTCCCCGCAATAATAATTTGTTTAATCGAGATCTCACGACCTTGTAACCCTAGAAGTAAATCAATGATCAAATCACGGGCATTCATTTTTGCTATTGTCATGTTGCTATTGAACCAGTTTAAAAATAAAAAGAGCGAAATTAAGGTGAAACAGTTTAACTTAGAATTTGCCTCTTTTAGTCATCTTTCTAAAAGAGGCTTATTTTTAATTATTTATAGGAAAATGAACAATAAAATGATACCAAGCACAATACGATACCAAGCAAACACACGTAAAGTATGGCGTTCAACAAACTTCACTAATGCACTCACTACAAGTAGCGCTGCAATAAATGCCGCGACAAAACCAACACCGATATTCAGCATGTTTTCTTGAGTCAGAACATCCGCATTACGTGCTAAATCAAATACAGCTGCCCCTAACATAGTTGGCATTGCCAAGAAGAAAGAAAACTCGGTAGCTGCTTTACGAGACAAGCCAGAGAACATTCCACCAACAATCGTTGCGCCTGAGCGAGATGTTCCAGGAATCATTGCAACACACTGCGCACAACCCACTAAAAATGCCTGTTTATAGGTAATTTTTGTTGCTTCAGTGGTTTTATGATCAAACTTAATCGACTCAACCCAGAAAATAATTAAACCACCGACTATTAAAGCAATTGCCACAACAAGTGGGCTAAACAATACGCTTTTGATGAAATCAACAGCGAAAATACCAATCACGACAGCAGGGATAAAAGCCAATAAAACACTAAAGGTAAAGTGTCTTGCCTCAGTATCTCCACTAAAGAAACCTTTAATCAAGTCCACAATCTTTTGGCGGTATAACCAACATACCGCCAAAATTGCACCCAGCTGAATAACAACTTCAAATACACGACCATCATCTGAATGGAAGTCAATCATATGACCAAATAAGATCAAATGCCCTGTACTTGAAATGGGTAAGAATTCGGTAAGACCCTCGATAAAACCTAAAAATAAGGCTTTTAAAATTTCAATATGTTCCATAACTTACTCAAAAAGCGTAAATACAAAAATAAAAATAAATGGCAAGCTTACATGTAAATAAGAATATTTTATGTGACTGTCACGTAATAATTTTGACAGCACAATAAGCAAAAATTTATCAGTAGATTCTAGATAATCATCAAGCTGTTTTTCTTTTGCATTTGTTCAACAACATCTTTGGTATCAAATCCTAAACGCCAATACAGCAATTCCAAAACATCTAATTCGTCTTGAGTAATAATCCGATCACTCCACAAGCAGCGTTCAGCAATCGCCAAGATATTTAGACGATCACGTAATAACAGGCCTGAGACATCATTTAGGATTTCAGCTAAATCTAAAGGCTCATCTGAAATATCAGCAAAAGTTTGCATTTCAACTGCGGTTAAAATCTTTCTTAAAATACGTTCACGCACTTCTAACTGATTCGGACTATTGATTTGTTGAACATGCAATAACGCATCAACCAAATGCACAATCTGCGATTTGACATCTTCAAAAGCTGTTGGCAAATGTGCAGGCATCAAGTTTAACTCATGTTTAACACGCTCAAGAAGTAAAGCATCAAGTAAACCAACTTCACCATCTTCCTGAATGATACAAGCAAGCTTAGTTAAAAATTGACGGGCAATACTGGTTGGCATATGACCAATATTTTTACAAGCATCATGGAAAATTTGCACATGAATACGGCCATCAAGATTCAACAAAGCATCTACAATCGCATGGCTCACAGGTGCATCTAGAGGAATAAATTCTCGATATTGACGAATCATCAAGATCGCCACCATCACTTCTCTAGAACCCGTTGCGGTCTGCATAGCACGTTGGATTAACTCTGGACGCTTTTTATTTTTACGCATCTCAGGATTCAAAGGCTTAATGGCATCATTCAACGCAAAACTAATTGGAGACAAACGCAACAGAGGTAAAGGCTGCGGTGAACTCCAAGGTGTCGTAATATCGGTAATTTCTTCTTCTAATGATCGAAACAAACTGAATAAAGGACGATTTCGAAGTTTACGCAAATTCTCTAACTGTAAGTCTTGCAACAGTGTTGGATTCAGTTCGTAAATACGATCTTTAATACTTGGATGAATATTCATCCAGCTTTGCGGACTCAGTGAATTGGCAAAGCACATATGAGAGATTGATTCAGAATAAGCACTATGAATCTGCGAACCAGTATGATGCACATAAATTCGCAGCAAAGTCTGGATATTGGCATTGTTATTCATCAACCGCATAGTTTTCAAATCATTACGAAAAGTTCGACCACTCAAAGTCAAATATTTGATTAAACGAGTAATTAAAATACCCAAACTACCAATCAGCCAAATCACTCCACCGATTGCCACAAAAATCGTTTCAAACTTATTTCGATAGGAAGTTGCATAAGGGTTATAGCCTGCCTGAGCTAATTTACTTCCCCATTGGCTGAACGTTGTTAGTCCACTGTATAAAATTTTAAGCTTGGTGTTTTCAACAGCTTCACCAGATAAAATTTGATTAAACTCATAACTAAGTAAGCCATACAGCTCAAGTTCATCTAAGTTCTGCAAAGCACCCCAAGTTAGAATAATCACGATATCCTGAGATTTAAAACCTGCGGTTAAGGCATTAACACCGACTTCATCGGGCAGTACATACACTGCTGGTGTATCAATTGCAAAACTACGCGCAACTTGCTCTACCACTTTAAGTGCGGTGCTTTCTTCTGGGGTACTTTCATCAAAAACGAGGCGACGTGCTTTTAATTGCTTGGCAAGCGAATGTCCACCTTCACGCAGAACATAAAGTTCAGCACAAACCGACCAGACTAAAACAAAAAAAAGCAGAAAGATGAAATACGGGCTAAGTACGTGCCACCAAATCGGCTGAGTGTAATCAAAGAAATGCACCACCAAACCCAAAATTAAATTGAGAATAAAGACGGTTAATAACATTGCGAGAATACAGAAACTAACTGACCACGCAATATTCTTATTTTCAATTAAATAATGGCTCATTTCTTTCAATGTAAATTTTCCTTATTACATTGTTTCTATCCGAGGCTTTAGCGCCTTCTGTATCATAAAATAAAAAAGCGGGAAATTCCCGCTTTTCTGGATATTAAAAACGATTACTCTTCTTTAATACCTGTTAAATCCACTGAAGCTGCATCAATATTTACATCAATATAACCATCAGTTTTTTTCTTAGCCGTATCGCTACGTTTTAACTCAAGGTTAATTAAATAGTCGTTATCAATGCCACCAGCAACATAAACACCATCAAAGACAGAACAATCAAACTCTCTTAAATCAGGAACTTTGCTTGTACGCACAGCATTTTTCAGATCTTCAATTTCTTGGAAAATTAAACGATCTGCACCGATAATTTCACGAATTTCTTCAACTGTACGATCAGAAGCAATAAGCTCAGATTTTGCTGGCATATCAATACCATACACGTTTGGATATTTCACCATAGGTGCTGCTGAGGCAAAGAATACTTTTTTCGCACCAGAGTCACGCGCCATCTGAATGATTTCATTACACGTTGTACCACGTACAATTGAGTCATCGACTAAAAGAACATTTTTGTCTTTAAATTCAAGCTCTACTGGGTTCAGTTTTTGACGAACTGATTTTTTACGTTGTTGCTGACCTGGCATAATAAAGGTACGACCGATATAACGGTTTTTCATGAAACCTTCACGGAACTTCACGCCTAAAATATTTGCCAACTCTAAAGCTGATGTACGGCTTGTATCAGGGATTGGAATCACAACATCAATGTCATGCTCCTCACCCCATTCTTTTAGGATTTTATGCGCAAGCTTTTCGCCCATTTTCAAACGAGCTTTATAAACTGAAATACCATCAATTGTTGCGTCTGGACGAGCAAAATAAACGTATTCAAAAATACATGGACGGTATTCAGGATTTACTGCACATTGCTTAGAGAATAATCGACCTTCGCTGTCGATAAAGATAGCTTCACCTGGTGCAATATCACGTTCAATTTTGAAACCAAGTGCAGTAATTGCAACTGACTCTGAAGCAATAATATATTCTGTACCTTGATCAGTTTCTCTTGAACCGTAGATCAACGGACGGATACCATTTGGATCACGGAAGCCAACCAAACCATGACCTGTAATCATGGCAACGACACCATAAGCACCTTTACAGCGCTCATGAACGCGAGAAACCGTATGGAAAATATCTTCAGGTGTTGGATTTAAAGTACCAATTTTCTGTAGCTCATGCGCAAATACGTTAAGTAATACTTCTGAGTCAGAATCAGTATTCATATGACGTAAATCTGTTTTAAACAGATCATCATGAATTTCAGCTGCGTTGGTTAAATTACCATTATGTGCAAGCGTGATACCGTAAGGTGAGTTTACATAAAATGGTTGCGCTTCTGCACTGCTAGAAGAACCCGCTGTTGGATAACGTACATGTCCAATACCGTAGTTACCAAGCAAAGCGCGCATATGACGTGTATGGAATACATCGCGCACCATACCATTGTCTTTGCGGAGGAACAAACGCCCTTGATGGCAAGTAACAATACCTGCTGCATCTTGTCCACGATGTTGTAACATCGTCAAGGCATCAAATAACATTTGGTTCACTGGCGATTTACCGGCTATCCCAACAACTCCACACATAGCAACCTCGCGACAAGCTAGGAACGGGGTTTGACCCCAATTAATAAAAAGGATTTTTCGTCGAATGGTCAGCGCGCTGATCCGTAGCAGCACGTTCTGACTCGTCCATTTCAGTTGAAGGGCGATGCAATAGCGCACCTTCAGACTTCATTTGATCTAAAGCTTGATTTGCAGCATCTTTGGAAATTTCAGTCGCCAAAGGAGCATAAGGTAATAAAATCTGAATTAATTTTGACTGTTTCCAGTGGGGAGAACTATCCACCCAAGGTCCTACACCTTGCATGGCGATCAGAACAATCAATAGTCCTTTTAGAGAGCCAAAAGCACCACCTGCTAAACGATTTAATGGGCCCAGTTTTAAACTTTTCAAGAGCCCATTTAAAAGCGCGCTAACAATCCATGTACACACAACAATGATCAATACAATAAAAGCAAAAGCTGCAATTTTTTGTACAACAGGGTCTTGGCTGAGACTGCTCATTGCAGGTGCCAATATAACTGCGTACTTTGCCCCAATGATCAATGCAAATATCCATCCGACCAAGTTCGCAAAGGCTTTAATAAATCCTTGACGCAAACCGTTTAGCCCTCCAATGAGCAAAATGATCAGAATAATGATATCAAGCGTGTTCATTTCACACTGTCATCGCGTTAACACAATCTTTAATAAGCGTTGGACCCGTATAAATAAGGCCACTATAAACTTGAACCAAGCTCGCTCCTGCTTGCTGTTTTGCTACAGCTTGCTCACCATTTAAAATACCACCAACACCAATGAGTGGAATCTGTCCGTTCAGCACTTCAGCAAATTGACCTAAACACTCCGTACTCTTTTCAAATACTGGTGCACCAGACAATCCACCTGCCTCATTACCATTTGGAAGATTTTCAACACCATCACG
This sequence comes from Acinetobacter sp. NBRC 100985, assembly GCF_000241225.1. NCBI lineage: Bacteria > Pseudomonadati > Pseudomonadota > Gammaproteobacteria > Moraxellales > Moraxellaceae > Acinetobacter > Acinetobacter sp. NBRC 100985. The sequence goes on from NZ_BAEB01000015.1 coordinate 12,539, forward strand.
ACCAAGCGTCGTATTCGTCACAATAAGACCATCAATTTTGAACTGAATGAGTTGAGCTGCAATAAATGAAATATCTTCTGGTGTAAGATCAGGAGCAACTTTGAGCACTAAAGGAACATAATGATTATATTGTTCAGCAAGTTCTAGCTGTCGACCTTTCAAAGTTTGTAATAACTCTGTAAGTGCATCACCACTTTGCAAGCTACGCAGATTTTTAGTGTTTGGAGAGGAAATATTGACTGTAATATATGAAGCGTAATTATATACTTTTTCTAAACAAATCAAATAATCAGAAACAGCTTCTTCGACAGGAGTATCCGCATTTTTTCCAATATTAATTCCTAAAATCCCTTTAAACTTTGCTGATTTAACATTTTCAATCAGTTTATCAACACCATCATTATTAAAACCCATACGGTTAATAATGGCTTTTGCTTCAGGAATACGGAATAAACGTGGCTGAGGATTGCCGGCTTGAGGACGCGGAGTGATTGTACCAATTTCGATAAAACCGAAACCTAATGCTGCTAAAGCATCGATATGCGCACCATTTTTATCCAAACCCGCAGCTAAACCAACAGGATTTGGAAACTCGATACCCATGCAAGTTACAGGTTTTGCAGCAACTTTTTGATGCATAAAACCCAACTTATGCGCTTTATCAAGCATAGAAAGTGTGAGTTCATGTGCACGCTCTGGCGCTAAAGTAAACAACAAAGGGCGAGCCAATGAATATAACATACCAATCACAGTCTACTGATTTTCAAGTAGGCATATTATAGGCATAGGCTTAACAAAACGCCATGCCTGACAAGCGCTTATTTTGTAGAGTCGTTGCTTTAATGTTCCTTGAATATACAACTATGAAAATAACTCAATACAAATCCTCTATTTTTTATTTACATCTCTATCAAATAAAAATAGGTAAGTACCTTCGAGTACTTACCTACTTGTTATTCATGCATGATGTGTTATTTCCAAGAATAGGAAACACCAGCACCTACCGCGGTTGTATTGCCATTATTAAAGCCAGTTGAGAATGCACCTTTAATTGCAACACCATTATCAAAGTAATGACTTGCCCCCACTGCGATCGCGGACTGACTATCGTAATAACCCATACCTACACCAACAGTTGAAGCTCCTGCTTCTGCAGGCATCGGAATATTTGTCATTGCACTAATACCTGCAATACCTTGTGCAGCAATATCACGATTCTTTCTAACGGTTTGATTGGTTTGATCTACACGATTTGATACATCCCTAAAACTATTTTCTAGATCAGTCACTTTTGTATCAGTGTAAGCTTTCGCATCTGATAATACTTTAGCATCAGCAGTTTTGTACTCTTGTCGCATGACGGTTTCACGGCTATCTGTATAACCTTTAGCGCTACTTAAAGTTGCCTGATCACCAACATCAGCATACGTTTTAGCATCACTTAGAACTTTTGCATCAGCATCTTTCATTTGTTTGAGGTTAACTGCATCAGTATCTTGAACACCCGCTGCCACATGAATAATTTGACGCTCTTGACCTGATGCACCAACTGATACAGTGTTATCTCGATCTGAAGCAGAATCATTACCCAACACAACAGCATTTTTAGCTGAAGTATTTACATTATTACCAACTACAAAAGTTCTATCCCCTGTGATGGTATTGTCATTGCCGACTGCATAACTGTCGTTTGCCTGAATTACGTTTGGATCGCCGAATGCCCCTGAGCGGTTTCCTTCAACTTTGTTACCTTTACCCACTACAGTATTCGATTCTCCTGTTGCAGATGCTCCTGAACCAACAACCGTATTATTATTGCCATCAGCTATAGCACCATCGCCCAATGCTGTTGCACCTGCACCTGTCGCTTTTGCACCAGTACTAGATTCATTAGCTTTCGCATCTAAGAATGGTGACGAACCACCTTGACCTTGCTGTCCCTCTATCCATTGCTGTTCTGTGCCCGTATAGCCATTATCAACCGCAATTTCATAAGCACTCTTACCTGTCGCTCCAGT
>NZ_BAEB01000014.1:0-155179 GCF_000241225.1 Acinetobacter sp. NBRC 100985
TGCTCAACGCTACTGCCCTGCTGGTGTTTATGAAATCATGGAAAATGATGATGGTTCTAAGCGTTTCCAAATCAATGCTGCAAACTGTGTCCACTGTAAGACATGTGACATTAAAGATCCGTCACAAAATATCACTTGGGTAACGCCTGAAGGCGGTGGTGGTCCTAACTATCCAAATATGTAACTTCGGATAGTCTGGCGGAGCTTTAGCCGCTTCTCATACCCTAACATGTAATTTTAGATAATGTGGTCACGCCTAATGCCTGCCATATAATTAAATAAAAAGCCTCAATTCATTGAGGCTTTTTATTTTAATCTTTCTGCTCTTCATCAAATCGCTTATATGCTTTAGACAATACACTCAGCGTTTTCATTTGCTTACCAAAACGTCGACATGAACGACATATCATCAAATGAAATTGTAAACCACTCTGTTCTTTCAACAACAGTTGTCGATCTTGTTGTTCAGAAAGTAACTGCGTTGCTTGTCGACAGGTCAACATGAGCAATCCTCCTGAAGTAACCATTTATTTTCCAAACACTCACGTAATCGTGCTCGGCTGCGATACATTAAAACATTGAGATTCGAAACCGTAAGTTCCAGCTTTTCACATATTTCATCAGAGCTGAGTTCTATCATTTCCCGCAACATAAAAACTTGTGCGTACTTTGCAGGTAAATGATTCAAACATGCATCGAAAATCATCCAAAAATCTTGTTGCTCCATCATTTCTTCAGGATTTTGCCATGCTTTTGGCATCTCTGATTTTTGCCAATGTCCAGCAGCATCAAACAGCGCATCCACGCTTAACTCGCTGTCATCATCATGAAATAGCTCACTCATGCTAACCAGACGTGTTTTTTGTCGAATCGAATCAACGATCTTATTTTTCAGAATCGCAAACACCCACGTTTTAAATGCTGCACGCCCTGAAAATGATTCGACATGCTGCAAAGCACTCACTAAAGCCTCTTGCACCACATCTTCGGCTTGATGAAATGAGGAGAGTTGCAATACTGCAAACTTCATCATTTGCTGCCTTAAATCATGCAAAAAAACAGGATTTTGTAGTTGTTGAATGAACTCGTCATTGTTGGTAGCAGCCTGAGCCATCTCCTGACCTCATCCTATTGTTCTGGGATATACAATAAATCTAACTCAGTTAATCGTTCAGATAATAGCTTCAGTTGTTGCTCTACTTCTGGTGCAGATAAGTCTGGCAACGTCGTGTCTATCAACTGCTTAAGCTCTGGTTTAGTCAAGGCTCTCTGATTGAGTTGTTCAATCAAATAAGCGAATAATGGAGATAATGGTTCAACACAAACCCGATGATGATTTCGCCAAACCATCACTGCGCTCGGTGAATACTCAAAGTCTTGGTGTTCAATTGTCCAAAGATAAACTGGATATTGATAAACCAAAATCCAAATGTGTGTGTTCAATTGCCAAGCTGACGCTGATGAGAAAGTTTTCTCTTCGATTTCAACCGTATCTAAATAGAGTTCCAGCCATTCAAATTGTAATAACTCCGCTAACCACGGATATTCTTGTAAGATTGGATGTTGTTGCTCATCAAGATATTCTCTGAATTGCAGTGAAATATCATTATAAAATGGTGATTGATTTTGAGCATTTTGAAAGAAATCTTGCAGCAAAGCCTGCCATTTCGTCTCAGATAATAGCGTTCGGGCAATCGGATACACCAAGTTAATAAATGAACTGACATTATTGAACAATAAGGTTCGATAAACCTGCATTCGCTCTGTTGCAAATTCTGCTGGAAGATCTGATCGAGGGTCACGAACCCATGCACAAAATGCCTGCTGAGTTTGCTGCAGAGGACTTTTATTCATCTTCATGCTTTTACCTCACTTGAGGTATTTAAGGTATTGGTATGAAGTGATTGTGGATAGCTAAATTGATGTTGTAAGTCCTTGATTATATCTAGCTCATGCTGAAGTTGCTGCCACGTCGGAATATTAAAATCACGTTCTAACAAGGTCGGCTTTACACCACCAGTTTGGTAGGTATATGCCAACAATTCCCACACAGGATCACAGACATTTTCCCCATGCGTATCAATCAACAAATCATCGCTCACTTGTTCATGACCAGCAATATGTAGATATCGAATCCGATCTTTCGGCATCGCATCAATAAAAGCATATGCATCTGTTTGATGGTTCTTACTATTCACATAGACATTATTTACATCAAGCAATAATTCACAGTCTGCGCGTGTAATCACTTCATGAACAAAATCACTTTCGCTCATTTCTGCATTCGGCATGAGATACGTTGAAACATTCTCCAGAACTAAACGTTGTCCTAAAATATCTTGTACACGCAAGACCCGTTCAACCACATAGTCCACTGCTTCTTCTGTCATCGGAATCGGCAACAGATCATATAAATAACCACCATCATTGGTATAACTCAAATGCTCGGAATAAGTCAGTACCTGATGTTGTTTTAAAAAATCTCTTACTTGATGCACAAACTCAAGATTAAGTGGATGCGGCCCGCCGATAGATAAGGAAAGCCCATGACAAACTAATCGCGACTTTTCCAAACATTGAGCCAATAACTTTGCATGTCGCCCACCAAAACCCATCCAGTTCTCAGGTGCAACTTCGATAAAATCAGGATGTTGGTCTGCTTGTAAAAACGTATCAATAAAATCACGTCTTAAACCCAGTCCAGCACCAGTGAAAGCAACCATTTGCATTCCTTTTCAATGATGACAACAACTTTATAACGTTGTTGTCATCACCGATCATTTAATTGATTAGTGTGCACCGCATTTTGCATCAGCCATTTTTTTATCTGCGCCACACTTCGCATCAGCCATTTTTTTGTCAGCACCACATTTCGCATCAGCTGCTTTTTTGTCAGCGCCACATTTTGCTTCAGTTGTTTTGTGCTGTTGTTTGGCTTTATTTGCACCACATTTTGCTTCACCACATTTACCATCAGCAGCTTTGGTCACATGGGTTTCAGTTGTCGTTGAAGCCGCAGAGACATGTGTTGTTGCACCAACCATAGATAATGCAACTAAAGCAGCGACTGAAGTCATCGAATTTAACTTATTCATTTTGAAGTTCCTTTTAAATCAATTTGGGGTTTTGTACTTAGGTACATGTTATTAGACGAGCGACCACTCAATTTATTACAGTTAAAAAATAATTTTTTTCTTGTAAGAAACTAAATCCTCAACCGACTAATAACTATTCAATACGAGTCGGTGTGAAATCCTCATGAATAAATTTATTTATCCTTTATTGTTACGCTATCAGAATTTTTGTTCGCATTTAAAACATTTCGACGGAATTGCAGCACTTTCGTTAAGGTTATTTCTTGTCCCAGTGTTTTGGATGGCAGGTTCGAATAAGCTTGCTCATTTTGCAGATACCGTTGAATGGTTTGGTAACCCCGATTGGGGCTTAGGCTTACCCTTTCCAACACTGATGGCAACACTAGCAACTTCTGCTGAGCTGGGTGGTGCCATTTTACTCGCACTGGGTTTGGCAACTCGGTGGATCAGTATTCCCCTGATGATCACAATGCTCGTCGCGATATTTACTGTGCATCTACCCAATGGTTGGCAAGCGATTGCCGACCCACAAGCACCTTTTGCGAATGTGCAAGTGATGGCGTCCGCTGAAAAATTAGAGAAAGCAAGAGAAATTTTAATGACTTATGGCAATTATGACTGGCTCACATCGAATGGCTCATTTGTTATTTTAAATAATGGAATTGAGTTTGCAGCAACCTATTTTGTGATGTTACTTGCGTTAATTATGTTAGGTGGTGGTCGTTATGTGAGTGTGGATTATTGGTTAAATCACTGGATTGAAAAGTTTCATGGTAAAAAATAACTACTGTTTGTAATATGATTTTGCATATACCTCCCAATACGGGAGGTAAGTAATATTAAAAAAGAGAATTAGCCTTTTTGCACCAAATAACGATATTCAGTATTGCTATTTTCATCAAGGCTCTCTTCTTTGAGCAAAAGCTCATGCCCTAAATGCATACAAAATTTTGGAATATCCCAAGATGTAGAAGGGTCAGTTGCCAATACTTCCACAATGTCACCCGCTTTGGCTTTTCGGATTGCTTGATGCAACATCATAACAGGCTCAGGACAACGTAAACCTCTGGTATTTAGCTGAACACTAGGAACTTTTGCTGCTTCAGACATCATTAAACTCAAATATTCTAATTTTCATATTTTAACATAAAGTGACTATATAAAAATCACCAACAATATTTTGAAAAACTGTACGTTTTTTGCATCGTTTTATTGATGCATATCCGCTTTATCTTCGGTATGATGAAAATCATCTAATTGATATAGAGAGTCTTTAGGAAAGATCATGGTCGAGGAATCCAGTCCGTCGTGGGGTATGCGTGGCTTAAGAAAATGGTTAGGTACCGCACCTGAAACCCGCGATGAATTACTCAAGTTAGTTCAAAATTCGCGTCGCTTTTTAGAGCCAGATACTGTTGCTATGCTTGAGGGTGTTCTAGATCTACCAGCAACAAAAATTCGAGAAGTGATGACCCCGCGTACAGCAATTATTAGCTTACAAGAGGATGATCAACTCTTTGATATTTTAGATGTCTTAATTGAATCAGCACATTCACGCTTCCCTGTGTTTTCGGCTGATCAAAGTGACAACGTGGTTGGTATTCTACTAGCAAAAGACCTTTTACCATTTCTCACTGAACGTAATGTCAATGTTGATATTCGTGCATTGATGCGCCAACCTGTTTTCGTACCCGAGAGTGCGCGTTCGGATCAAGTGTTGCGTATGCTTAAAAATACGCAAACACATATCGCAATCGTCATTGATGAATATGGGTCAACCTCTGGTTTAGTCACACTCGAAGATATTCTTGAAGAAATCGTCGGTGAAATCGAGGATGAACATGATATTGCAGATGAAGAAGCGCTCTATATTGTTCCAGACAATGACCCAACGACTGCAAATACGTGGATTGTTCAAGCACTTACACCAATCGAACATTTCAACACTATTTTAGATGCAGATTTTTCTGACGATGAAGTTGAAACTATGGGCGGTCTGCTTCTACAAGAAATTGGTCTCGTCAGCGATCTACAAGGACAAACGATTGAACTTGGCGATTGGCAATTCACCATTATCGAAGCAGATGCACGCACTATTCATCTGATTCGAGCTGTACGTCAATGAGAAGCTATTTTGAAAAGCTGTTAAATCCATCCCAATCACAAAAACAGCTCCCTTTTATTTTTCCACTTTTGATTGCACTCATTTCGGGTGCAATCTTTAGCTTGGCACTCGCACCTTATTATTTTTGGTGGCTTGCGATTTTATCACCAGCATTATTGTATGCGGTTTTACGCCAGCGAGGACCTAGACAAGCCTTTGTTTTAGGTTGGGCTTATGGCTTTGGTTTATGGTTTGTCGGCGCATTTTGGCTCTATACCTCCATTCATACCTACGGCGATACCAATGCGTTCTTAAGCATTTTGATGATTGTCTTTATGGCAACAGCAATGGGCTTATTTACAGCATTTCAAACATGGCTCTATCGTCGGTTCTTTCCAGAAACACCTTTGACCTTTGCGCCACTTTGGGTACTTTTTGAATGGGCGAAAACATGGGTATTTACTGGTTTCCCTTGGCTGTTTGCAGGTTATGCATTTACTGAGCGATTACTTGACGGCTATGCGCCTTTATTTGGGGTGTATGCGGTTTCCTTCGTTGTGATCGTACTTGCATGTGCTTTAGTTGAAATCCTAAATAAACGTTTCTTTTGGGTTATTCCCTCTGCTCTGCTGGTTCTAGGTGCTTGGGGAGCTGGATTTATTCAATTCGTGCAACCCAAAGCAGCAAAACCACTCAGCGTTTCGTTAATTCAAGGCAATATTCCTCAAGACCTTAAATGGTTAACGGAATATCAAGTTAAGACTTTAGAGATTTATGCCGGATTGAGTCGAGCTGAATGGGGACGTGATCTGATTGTATGGCCAGAATCGTCTATTCCACTCTTCCAAACTGATATTCCAGAGTTTTTAAAAGCAATGGATGTTCAAGCGAAAAAATCAGATACGGCTTGGGTGACAGGTATTCCCTATTGGGATATGGCAAAATCGCAACAAGTTGGCGAACCACTGTATTACAACAGTATCATGGCATCAGGCAGTGATTCCTATGGTTTATATAAAAAGCAACGCTTAGTTCCATTTGGTGAGTACATTCCATTGTCAGGTTTACTGAAATGGGTGCTTCCAGCAATGCAAAATGACGTGAGTATGAGTGGTTTTTCACGCGGTGAAGCCAATCAAAAACCGTTAATGGTTAAAGGACACGCCTTGGCAGCCGCGATTTGCTATGAAGTTGCTTATCCTAATCTAACTCGTCGTAATGCATCAGACAGTGATTTCTTGATTACCGTATCCAATGATGCTTGGTTTACAGGAACTGCTGGACCTTGGCAGCATCTACAGATGGTACAAATGCGTGCCAAAGAAAATGGTCGCTGGTTTATTCGTGCTACCAATACAGGTGTGACTGCGTTTATTGATCAGAATGGTCATATCGTCAAACAAGCACCGATGGATGAAGAGTTTGTATTACGTGGTGATTTACCTGCAATGCAAGGGCAAACACTTTACAACCGACTCAGTGATTATCCGATTTTAATCTTCTCACTGTTATTACTGATGATGGGTTGGATTTATCGCCCGAAGAAAGTAGATATTTCTTTCAAATCTCGTCGATAAACTAAAAAGAGCGTTTTTAAATAAAACGCTCTTTTTTGATGAATGAAAATTTTTTGTTGTTTAGACTATAAAGCAAGTGATAATTGAACTGATAAATAAGCCACTAAACTCGATAAAAACAGCATTGGCACATAACCATAGGCTTTAAATAATATTTGCTCATATTTTGAAATGATTTCATCGTTATGCCAAACACTTGTTTTTAAAGCACTCAAGAAACAAAGCACAAACCATGCACTTAACATCGTCAACGCGAAGAACCCTATCATAATCTGACTACTGCCTTCAGCCGCTTGCCATAAACTTAATGCAGCTTGACTCATTGGTAATAAACTGAGAATAAAGGCGACAGATTTGAGCATTGCCCAATGAAACTGATTCAGTTCATTCAACACAAAAAATGCTTTCATCCGACTCCCCCATACCTGATTTAAATGATCTGAATTTATTATGCAAAGCTTTGATATAAAGGAAAAGTCTATTTTTCTTCTTATTTCCTGTTTCTTGTAACTATTAAATATGGGAATAATTCTTATTATAAATCTCACATATCAACTATTATAATAAATATATATTTTTTAAGGTCTTAACTACATTTATCGAATCAAGAAACATTATCACTTCACTCTCAATTTATTTAATTAAAAATGAAGTGATTATTTTAATCAAACATTAGGGTTGATAATAAATATCAGCGTCATTCCCTTCACCACCTTCTTTACCATCAGCGCCAAAAGAATATAAATCAAATGAGCGCCCATCTCGACCTGGGATAACATACTGTAAATCATTTTCCCAACTATCTTTAGGATAACCACCTTTGACATAACCACCCGGTAACCAATTCTTTGCAGAAGCAGGTTGATTGACTAATGCATCCAAACCGCCATCTTGCATCGATGGGTAACGTCCATTATCTAATTTATATTGATCTAATGCGCCAGCAACACCTTTTAAGGTAATGCTTGTGGTATCTACTTTTGCTTTTTCACCGCGACCCATTACATTCGGGACGATCAGTGCAGCTAAAACGCCTAAAATAACAATCACCACCATCACCTCGATTAGGGTGAATCCAGAGACCCGAGAAAACCGAGTATTGCTCGGTCGGGTCGCAAGACGAGCAACTGTGTTGTGAGTGCGAGGATCATCAGCGCAAGATGAGAAGCTATGCTTCGAGTGGCAAGATACCGCAAGGCGAGAAGCTATGCTTCGAGTGGCAGGATTAAGATTATTCTCAGCATGCTGTTCATGGATTGAATTCTTCATTTTCATCTCAAACATCAAATTTCCTAGATCATATTGTTCATATTAATAATTGGTAACATTACCGCAATCACAATCACCAACACAATCGCAGCCATAAAAATCAGCATCAAAGGTTCTAGCAACGCCAACAATGTCGAAATAAAAGCTGTGACTTCGCGATCTTGCATCGTCGATGCTCGGTCTAGCATCCGATCTAGCTCACCCGATGCCTCACCGCTTCGAATCATTTGTACCATCATTGGGGGGAAATAACCGCAACGTTCTAACTGTGTTGCCAAATTACCACCTTCTGTTACACGCTCCATGGCAACTTCGATGGAATCCCGAATTACCCAGTTATTACTTACCTCTGCACCGATTCGTAATGCTTCAACTAAAGGAACACCTGAACGCGTCAAAATAGAGAGCGTACTAGCAAAACGTGCAGCGTTTATACCACGCGAAAGTTTACCAAATAGTGGCAATTTGAGTGTTAATCGGTCAAATGCGTAATGTCCTGCTGTTGTTCTCAAAAATCGCGTAAATACAATCATCGCAATCACAGCAAGAATCAGCATCGCAATCCATGTCTGTCGGATAAATGCACTTGCTTTCATTAAAACCACAGTGATCCACGGCAATGCTTCCTTGCTTTGCTCAAAAGTTTTGACGATCTCAGGGACAACATAAGTCATCAATCCCATCACAATTCCAAATGACATGAGCATTAAGATAATCGGATAGATCATTGCACCTTGGATCTTCTTCTGCATGGCAAAACGGTTTTCAGTATAGTCAGAAAGTTGGTCTAGAATTAGATCCAAATGCCCCGAACGTTCGCCTGCTGCCACCGTTGCAATATACAGCTCAGGGAAGCGACCTGACTGTTGCATACTTTGTGCCAGTGAATGACCTTCCAGTACCTTCGAACGCACAGCAATGAGAAGATTTTGAACATGGGATTTTTCACTTTGCTTGCTCACTGCTCTGAGTGCTTCTTCCAGTGGAATACCTGCTGCGACAAGCACTGAAAGCTGACGAGTCATCAAAGCAAGATCATAGGCACTAAAACTCTTTCTAAACCAAGCACGTTGTTGTTGCTTATCTTTTTGCTCAACGGCGTCAACTGAAATGGGTGTCCATTCTTTGTCACGCAATTGTTGGCGAATCTGGCGTGCAGAATCCCCTTCGAGTACGCCTTTATGTTGCTTTCCAGAAGCATCTAATGCAGTAAATTGATAAGCAGGCATGGTTCTGTTCTAATTGTCCCAAAATAGTTGTTGTTACCGTTGTATCCGTATTGCGGATGAGGAACGAGAGTTCCACAAGAAATTCATCGACATAACCAGCAGCACTTTAGCATAATTCTATGACATGAAGTCATGCGATTTTAAACATGAATGAAGCCTATATGCCTACCGAAAATTCTAACGCGACGCTCTACCGTATTCGAGTTGCAATACCCGTATATGTCTATGACACCTTTGACTATACAGTCAACGCGGAGCAATATGCCCAAGCGCAAATCGGCGCTCGTGTAGCAATCTCTTTCGGAAGACAAAATCTAGTTGGCATCATTACCGAAAAGGTCGATCCTAACGAAGCTTTTACAGGACAGTTCAAGTTAAAAGCCATCACTGAATTACTCGATAAGGAAGCCATCTTAGACCAACAAGTTTTAACTTTATTGACATGGTCTGCACAGTATTATCAATTTCCAATTGGCGAAGTCATGCAAAGTGCCTTACCCAGTTTACTGAGGCAAGGTCGCGCACTGGATATTTTATTTCACCAATGGCAAATCCTGCCCCACGACGACCCGAATGCTTTATTGAAACGCTCTCAGAAACAATATGATGCTTATCAAGTCTTAAAATTACACCCACATGGTACAACCGAAAATGTACTCAACCTGAGTGGTGTCGAAACTGCCACACTCAAAGCATTAGAAAAGAAGCAACTGATTGAATGTCGTTTAGAACCACATGATTTTACGCCGATGCCTGTGCAACTGGCGCAAATGCCGTTGACACCAAATGAAGATCAGAAAAAAGCGATCCAACAGATCGTGAAAGCACAGCATCATTACCAAGCCTTTTTACTCGATGGTTTGACGGGAAGTGGTAAAACTGAAGTCTACTTACAAGTTATGCATGAGGTACTAAAACAAGGCAAGCAAGTTCTCGTACTCGTTCCTGAAATCGGCTTGACGCCACAAACTGTTGCTCGATTTAAATCACGATTTCATTGTGATGTGGCCTTACTCCATTCAGGGTTAAATGACTCGAAACGATTACAAGCATGGCAACATGCACAGACCGGCAAAGCATCGATTGTGATCGGTACACGTTCCGCAATTTATACACCGATGCCAAATCTTGGCTTGATTATTTTGGATGAGGAACATGACCTCTCCTTTAAACAGCAAGAGGGCTTCCGCTATCACACGCGAGATGTCGCATTATATCGAGGACATTTACAAGGTTGCCCTGTGATTTTAGGTTCAGCAACCCCAAGCTTAGATAGCTACCATCTCGTAGAATCAGGCAAATTACATTTGCTTGAGCTGAATCAGCGTGCAGGTATTGCGGTATTACCCAAAATGCATGTGATTGATTTAAAAATCGCAAAGAAGCAGCATGGCATCAGCCAAAACTTGATTGATCAAATCAAACTGACGTTAGAAAAAAAAGAACAAGTGCTGATTTTTTTAAATCGACGTGGCTATGCGCCGATCTTGATGTGTGAAAGTTGTGGTTGGCAAGCAAACTGTCCACATTGTGATGCACATTTTACATTGCATTCTCAGCCTTATCATTATTTGCATTGCCATCATTGCGGTACGATTCATCGCCTACCTGATCATTGCCCTGAATGCCAAAAACAAACCTTAAAAAGTATCGGTGCAGGCACAGCAAAACTGGAAGAACATTTACAGGAACTGTTTCCGCATCATGATGTGATTCGGGTAGATCGAGACAGTACCAGTCGGGTCGGCAGTTGGCAGAAGATTTATGATCGTATCCAACAAAATAAGCCGAGCATTTTACTAGGCACACAAATGCTAGCGAAAGGGCATCATTTTCCACATGTCACTTTAGTTGCGATTTTAGATATTGATGCAGGTTTACTGAGTGTTGACCCTCGCGCACCTGAACGTACAGCACAGTTAATTGTCCAGGTCGCGGGGCGTGCAGGTCGTGGAGAACATAAAGGTAATGTTTATCTACAAAGCTTACGTCCAGATCACCCGATGCTGACTACATTGATTGAGCATGATTATCGAACTGTGGCAAAGCAAATGCTGGCTGAACGTAAAATTGCCATGCTGCCGCCTTATCGATATGCAGCATTGGTGCGAGTCGAATCAAAAAATCGAGAATATAGCCAACAATTCTTGAGTGAAGCAGCACAACAGCTGAGAACAATGGCCGCTGAAATTGTCGATATTTGGGGCCCTATCCCTGCACCAATGGAGCGTAAAGCAGGACGTTATCGTGCGCATATGGTGATTTTATCTGCCGATCGAGCAAAACTGCATTTTTATTTGCGTCAATGGTGGCAACAAGTGGTACATTTACCTCGTCAGCATCAGCTCAGGCTATCGATTGACATTGATCCACAAGAGTTTAGTTAAATTCTCTATTTAAAAACATAAAAATTTGAGGCAATAAATGTCTTTACTGCTACAAATCATTTTTTTACTGATTGCGACTTTAATTCTTGTTCCGCTCGCAAAACGCTATAGCTCAACTACAGTTTTAGGTTATCTAATCGCAGGGCTGTTGCTTGGTTCTCAAGGATTAGGGTTCATAGACGACCAACAGCTTATTCAGCCAATCATGCATCTTGGAATGATCATGCTGATGTTTTTTGCTGGCTTTGCTTTTCGTCCACAAAAACTATGGATAGAGCGTCGTAGTATCATTAAAAATAGCGGTTTAGCACTTGCTGTTTTATCCCTCCTATTCAGTAGTTTAAGTTTTGCGCTCATCCATGATTTATTCAGCAGTATTCTGATTGGATGTATGTTGGCATTTGCCTCCACCAATATCGTCCAACAATTATTACAGCACAAACAACAACTCAATACATCCTTTGGGCAGGCATCTTTAGCTTCGCTACAATTTCAAATATTTGTGACCGTGATTTTGATTGCTCTGTTTCCTCTGCTTGAAGACACAGCCTCGACACGTCATGGAATCGCGTATTTTGCAGCAATTATTGCCACGATTTCAGGCTTATTTCTCGCCAGTCGCTACATTGTTCGTCCTGCATTTCGTTATTTAGTTCGTCGTAAAAGCATTGAATTAATTCCTGCACTCGGCTTATTTGTGGTTTTGTCGGTGATTCTGCTCATGGAGGTTTTAAATATCCATGTGTTGATTGGTGCATTTCTTGCGGGATTACTTTTGGCTGAAACTGAGTTTAAAGCCGAAGTTGCAAGGGTTATTGAACCCTTTAAAGACATTGCAATTGGCTTATTTTTTCTTGCGATTGGTTTAAGTATTTCATTAGTTCCATTGTATCAATCGCCTATTTTTATCTTCGTTGCAATCCTTGTGCTGGTTTTGGTCAAAGCACTCGTGATTGGGACGATTTATTATTTCCAACATCGCCGAATGGAGAACAGTCTGCTTGTTGCCGTCGCTTTGGCACAGTGTGGTGAACTTTCACTCATTTTGTTCAAACTTGCAGAAGATGAGCAGCTTCTCTCCAAAGATCTGCTACAACCTATGTTCTTAATCGTGGTAGGTTCTATGTTGCTAACGCCACTCCTTTACTGGCTCATGCATAGCAAAATATTACCCACCATTCAGAAAAAAGCACCTATCACAGCAGCAGAAGTTCCTCAGCATCCTATAGTCATTGTTGGCTTTGGTCGATTTGGGCAAGTGATTGGGCGGACGCTGCATGCTCAAGGTCTAAAATTTAGCGTCATTGACAGTAACCAACCTGATGCCGAATTTATTGAGCAATATGGGCATTATTTTTTAGATGCTGATGTCACTCAAGTTGAGAACTTACGCGCAGCTGGAATTGAATATTGTAAGCTTCTGATTTTAGCAATCGACGATGTCGAAGATTGCATGAATCTGGCAAGACATTTACGTCTTAACTACCCTGATCTGAATCTTTTTGTACGAGCACGTGATCGCCATCATGCTCATCTATTAGATAGCTTAGGTATTCAACACGTATGGCGTGAAACTTATGCATCATCACTTGAAATGGCAGCACAAGCTTTAATTGAAACAGGCTTATCTGCAACTGATGCACATACGCAAATCGAATGTTTCCGCGTAGAAGATCAAAGGTTACTGGAGCAGCAACATGGATCACATCCAGATGACGATTCCGTTGAGGCTTATCCGAATGCAATCGCTGAACTTGAGTATTTGTTTGAAAATACAAAAACTTTGCCTCTAGATCGTTTGAACAGTAACCAAAACGAACAAAGTGATGCAAATTCATCCAATGAAACAACTTGAGTTTTGCTAAACAGACACCATTATTGACTGCATAACCATTCACCTTCTTATAAAGCTGAAAGAGCTTTTCAAAGCAAAGCGTTGCTTTGTTTTCCCTATACGGGGTATTGGAGAAAAATATGTCTGATTTACGCCAACGCTTTTATATCGAAGACTGCCCTGTTCGCGGTGAAGTGGTTCATTTAGAAGAAACACTACAAACTATTCTTGCACAACGAGACTATATGCCTGCGGTACAAAGCCTGTTAGGTGAAATGCTCAGTGCAACCGCATTACTCGCAAGTACGCTTAAAATTCGTGGCCGAATTAGCTTACAAATTCAGGCAAATGGCACATTCAAGTGGGCAATGGCTGAGTGTAATCATCTCGGTGAAGTTCGTGCACTTGCTGATTATGAAGAAGATCCACGGTTTTTAGAGGGTAGCGATAGCAGAACTGTACTTACTGCACTTTCAAATCCTGTGCTGTTCATCAATATTGAACCTGAACACGGCGAACGCTATCAAGGGATCGTACCGCTTGACCAACCCACATTGGCGGGTTGTTTGATGCAATATTATGATTTGTCTGCACAAATCCCGACTCGGATTGTATTGGCAACTAATGCTCAACGTTCAGGTGGTTTACTGATTCAGCTATTGCCTCGTAATGATGAAGAAGAGCAAAAACTTGTTGATGAAGATCTATGGCCGCGTTTGACCATGCTGACTGAAACGCTAAAACCAGAAGAACTAACTGATCTTTCGGCGAATGAAATCTTGTACCGTCTCTACAATGAAGAAGAAGTTCGTCTCCCAGAGATTGAACAATTAAAGTTTGGCTGTACTTGTTCTAAAGAGCGTTGTGCCAATGCCTTGATCCAAATTGGTGTCGATGCCGTACATGAAACTTTAGAAGCACAGAATCCAATTCAAATGGACTGTCAGTTCTGTAATACCCGTTATGAATTCACTGCTGAAGAAGCATTGGGTTTATTTGGTGAACATTTGAGTTAATCAATTTTGGTGGAGAAAGTACATTGTGCTTTCTCCATCGCTTCAATCCTTTATCAATATTAAAAATAATGTGCACAATGGCATTATCAATTATCCATCTTTTTAAATTGTTCAACTAAAAAATCTATAAAAACACGGATCTTGGGTGCTAAGTGTTGTCTTGATGGATAAATTGCATATTGTGTAACCTCCGTTGTTGACCAGTCCTGTAATACCTCCTGCAAAACACCAGTCTGTAAATCCTGTTGTACATACGGCCGTGGAATTAAACTGACCCCAAACCCCGCCCTTAACGCATCTCGAACCGCTAAACTTGATGTCACAGAATAACGCGCCTTCACTGCAACCTCCTCAACTTGCTCATTTTTACGAAATGTCCATACATCAGCTTGATGTCCATAGGGAAAACGGATGTGTTCCAAATCCCGTAACTCCATAGGCGTTTGCGGTGTACCGTGTATTTCAAAAAAATTGGGTGTCGCACATAACACCAATGGCATAACCGTCAGCTTTCTTGCAACCAAACGAGAGTCATCCAACTGACCATAACCTCGAATTGCAAGATCAAAACCCTCCTGTACGAGATCAACTCGCCGATCATCCAAATGCATCTCAAGCTTTAAGTCAGGATAAGCAGATAAAAAATCAGGAATGGCTTCAGAAAGATAAATTAAGGTTGTAGTCATGGGAGCGCTGACTTTAAGCACGCCATGCGGTGATGCTTTGGCATTAAAAATCATCTCTTCAGCTTCAATCAAAGCATCAAGCCCACGAACTAAGTGTTCTAGATAGATTTTACCTTCCTCCGTTAAAGACATGCGACGCGTCGTTCGATGAATTAAACGAACACCTAAATGCGCTTCTAACTCGGCCACGCTTTTACTAATTGTTGGAGCGGATAGGCCTAACTGACGTCCTGCTGCTGCAAAACTCCCCTGTTCTGCAACCTGCCGAAACACTTGAAATAATGTATATCGATCCACCCTATTATTTCCAATGAGTAAATAGTGAATTTTAAAACTACCCAATTGTTCACTAATGAGCAAGTACCTATACTTTTTTTATTCTTTTGAATTGAGTAAATCACTATGCAACAAGCTCTCCGACTCATTGAACAGCGTGTTTCTGTGAACCGTTTTGACCCAGACCACACCTTATCGCAGCAAGAAATTGAACAACTTGTTCGATTGGCGACTCGAGCACCGACCGCATTTAACCTACAAAATTGGCGTTTCATCGCAGTTCAAAGTACAACGCTCAAACAACAACTATTTACCTTGAGTTATGGGCAAAGAAAAGTCATGGATGCAGCTGTAACCTTTATCATTTGTGGTCAGCTTCCGAATGCGGAGCATCTATCTCAACGCCTAGAGCCATTTCTAGAAACGGGCCTCATGCCTAAAACCATGGCAAATGATTGGCAAGAGAATGCCCAAGCACTTTACAGTCATCCTGAAACTGCAAGAGATGAAGCAATACGTTCAGCAACTTTAGGAACAGCAACGCTGATGTATGCAGCAGAAGCGATGGGCTGGAGTTCAGGCCCTATGATTGGATTTGATCACCAAGCAGTCAGCAACCTATTTTCACTTGGAGCAGATGAAATTCCTGTACTGATGCTCCCAGTCGGGCGCTCAGCAGAGGGTAATTGGCCGCAAAAACCACGCCGCCCACTCAGTGAGGTGTTAGATATCCTATGAAAACGCATCATGCCAATCTTTTAATCACAGCAATTGCCCCATTGGCATGGGGCAGTACCTATATTGTCACGACAACGACTTTAGCAAACTTCTCCCCGATGGTCGTTGCCATGTTGCGCGCATTGCCTGCTGGATTGTTGCTCTTGTTACTAACTCGACAGCTTCCAACAGGTCGTTGGTGGTTACATACATTTATTCTCGGTGCTTTAAATATCACACTTTTTCTTAGCTTGTTATTTGTTGCTACCTATCGTTTGCCTGGTGGTGTCGCAGGTACTGTGCTGTCATCACAACCTTTGATCATTATTATGCTCTCGGCTGTTTTGCTCTCAAGTAAAATTCGACCTTTGGCTATTTTTGCTGCACTAATCGGAATGGGTGGTGTTTCACTGCTCGTTCTTACAGCAGACACCACACTTGACCCAATCGGTATTGTTGCAGGTCTTGCGGGGGCGACCTCTATGGCACTCGGTATGATTTTAACTCAGAAATGGCAAGCACCCATTTCAGCCTTAACCCTCAGTGCATGGCAGCTTACCGCAGGTGGTTTACTGCTATTACCACTGATTTGGTTGTTTGATCAGCCCATTCATATGCCTTCTTCCCTTAATCTCCTAGGATTAACATGGCTTAGTCTCATGGGAGCTGCATTTAGTTATAGTCTATGGTTTAGAGGTCTTCAATTTTTAAATGCTAATGTGATTTCCTCACTCTCACTGCTTAGTCCATTCACAGCAGTTTTACTCGGTTGGTGGTTCTTAGACCAGTCGCTTACAACATTACAGATCATCGGAATCATACTGGTTTTAGTGAGTATTTGGTTTAGCCAATACGCCAACAATCAGCATCGCTAAACAACAAGTCTTATACAATCGTAACTATTGAAATTGCTCGGATTCGTTTCATAATGAAGGAAACACATAATTATCTTAATTAAATATCATGGCAAAAAATTATTATGAAGAGCTAGGTGTTTCCAGAGATGCCTCAGCAGATGAAATTAAAAAATCGTATCGGAAACTGGCCCGTAAATATCATCCAGACGTGAGTAAAGAAGCCGATGCTGAAGCAAAAATGCAAGCGATTAATGTTGCCTATGACACGCTAAGCGATGCCACTAAAAAGGCTGAATATGATCAAATGCTGGATCATCCACAAGGTTTTAGTGGCTTTGGACAAGGCGCAGGAGGATTCAACCAAGGAGGAGGCGGATTTGATGGTTCTCAGTTCTATCGCCAAAGTTCTGGTGATGGTGCTGATTTCAGTGGATTTGAAGATTTATTTGGCCGTTTTGGTTCTGGCTTTGGTGGCGGTCAACAACGTTCTCAACGCCAGCAACGTAGTTACAAGGGTGAAGACCAACATGCCAGTATTCAGGTTGATTTAGACATCGCCTATCATGGTTCAACTCAACAAATCACCTTACAAATCCCAACCTATAATGTATATGGTGAACCTGAAGTCCAGCGTAAAACTTTAGAAGTTAAAATTCCAAAAGGAATGAAAGAAGGTCAGCAAGTCCGCTTAAATGGACAAGGTCAAAGTGGAATCAACGGCGGCGAAAATGGTGATCTCTATATTGAAATCCAATATAAGGATACCGATCTCATCCGTGTAGAAGGCGCTGATGTTTATCAAACCATTGATGTGAGTCCATGGGAAGCAGGACTAGGACAAAGTATTGAAGTAAATACACCTGCTGGGCATTTAAAAGTGAATTTACCGAAAAATGCCAAAAATGGGCAACAACTACGTTTAAAAGATAAAGGGATTCCGAATAAAACTGCTGGTCATCTCTATCTAATTATTAATATTGTTTTACCGCCAGCGCACAGTGAGCAAGAGCAGCAAGCTTATCAACAATTTGCCGATGCCTTTGCTTCATTTAGACCACGTGCCTCATAAGGAGTAAGATCATGACAACCATTCAATACAAAGAAATTCAATATGACGGTCACTGCCAAGTTGAAATCATTGATGAACAATTGGCACTTGATCTAGAGCACTTCGCAGAAGCTTGCGGTCAAAGTACTGACTGGGTGTTGAAGTTAATTGATTATGATATTTTGCAGATCAAAGTTGATCCACAAAATTATCAATTCATTGGTGAAGATGTCAGTCGTGCCAGACGTGCTTATCGTTTACAACGTGACTTTGATGCCAGTTTATCTGCTGTCGCGGTGATGTTAGATTTAATTGATGAAGTACAGCAGCTCCGTAAACAACTGAAGCATTTTCATTAAACTCATATCAATGACTAAGTGATATCTATTTCAACTTAGTCATTTTCTCCACTTCTTTTAAGGTTTGCTTGATCGGTTCATAATCTAAAAACCAAAGTAGGTTTAAATTACGCTGCTTATGTTGTTGCGCTAGCAGATCAATCACACTGCGCTCTCCTCGCCCAACCAGATGTTGCTGATAAAAATAGTAAAGCAATAACACTGTACTCAGAAGCATCACAGCCAACATAATCCAGAACCCAACAGGTGATTTTAATCCGGGAATAAACTCAAAGTTCATTCCATAAATACCTGTGAGTAAAGTTAGTGGTGCAAACACAGCCGTAATAATCGCCAAAATACGCATATTCTCATTGGTTTGATTGGCGATGGCAGAAAAGTGTAAATCTATAGCAGACTGGATCGCATTTCTCAGCCGTAAAGTATGTTTTTGCACACGCTCCACATGACTCATTAAATCATTTAAACGTACCAATAAAATGTCTTGGGATTTATGCTTATGCTCACCCACGACATGATGATAATTATCAACCAACTCATCCCGAAACTCTTGTAAGGTTTCAATTTGCTCTTCGCATAAATTTTCAATTTGTTGGAATGCCATATCCTCATGGAATAATTGATGCCATTGTTTAAAACGACGATTTCCTTGCAATAATTGTTGTTGCCAATGCTCGACACGACGCGTCAATGGTGTGCGTAAATTCAAATAACCATCAATCATGCTGTTTAATAAACGTAGACACAGATCAGCGGGCGTATTCGGTAACTTTCTTGGTTTGTTTTGCTCAGCTGTCGGACGCTCCATAATCGTTTGGATTCGTTGAATATAATTTTCGACCGCTTTATTACCTTGTTCCCTGAGACTAATTAAAATATTTTGGCTGAGTACAAAACTCATCGGTGTCGTCGCTAAACCAAAAACACTTTCATGCGACTCTACTGAATTATCATTTTCATAGATTTGGTCATCAGGACTGATCAGTTTCCTAAAAACCAATAGATCATATTCTTCTACCGTATCAAATGCGCATGGATGTTCAATATTGAGTAGATCGCGCATATGGAATTCATTTAACGTCAAACCTGTATGTTCATAAATATTCTGCTGCCAAGTCTCAGTATGATTGACAAGATCTTGCCTTAAACTATCAACCCAAAGAAACTCAAGGCTATGCTCTGTTTGTTGTTCTGCACTAATAAAAATTGTGTTTTCACTGTTATGACGATAAAAATAATAAAGCTGCATAACGATAATATTCAATATTTTAATTAAAATAATAATGCCATAAAAAAAGCCCTGAGCAAGCCAAAGCAATTGCTTTGGCGATGCGCAAGGCGGGCTTTTTGTATATCGGAACGATTAAGCTTGTTCGATATCTTTCATTGTTAACTTGATACGACCACGGTTGTCGACATCCGCAACTTGTACTTTTACTTCTTGACCTTCTTTTAATACGTCAGTCACGTTGGCAATACGCTCATTTGAGATTTGCGAAATGTGAAGTAAGCCATCAGTACCTGGTAGGATATTTACAAATGCACCGAACTCGACGATACGAATTACTTTACCTGCATAAATCGTTCCTGGCTCAACTTCAGCAGTAATCGCTTGGATTTTTGCAATTGCAGCTTTAGCCGCTGCTTTAGTTTCACCAAATACGCGAACTGTACCGTTGTCTTCGATGTCAATCGCAGCTTTAGTCTCTTCTGTAATTTGACGGATTGTTGCACCGCCTTTACCAATTACATCGCGAATCTTGTCTGGATTGATGTTGATTACTTCGAATGTTGGCGCGTGAGCACTGATTTCAGCACGAGCACGTGAAATGACTTTGTTCATTTCATTTAAGATGTGCATACGACCAGCAAATGCTTGGTTTAATGCAACTTCCATGATCTCTTCAGTAATACCTTCGATCTTGATATCCATTTGAAGTGCAGTAATACCGTTTGCAGAACCTGCTACTTTAAAGTCCATATCACCAAGATGGTCTTCGTCACCTAAGATATCAGAAAGAACTGCAAAACGTTCGCCTTCTTTTACTAGACCCATTGCAATACCAGCAACTGGTGCTTTAAGTGGAACACCTGCATCCATAAGCGCAAGAGATGCACCACAAACAGACGCCATAGAAGATGAACCATTTGATTCAGTAATATCAGATACAATACGAAGTACGTAAGGGAAACGATCAACTGGTGGAAGAACCGCTTGAACACCACGACGCGCTAAACGACCATGACCGATTTCACGACGCTTAGGACCTGATTCACGACCAGTTTCACCTACTGAGTACGCAGGGAAGTTATAATGCAACATGAAGTTATCAGTTTTCGTACCAGCTAAGGTATCAACCATCAAGGCATCACGTGTGTTACCTAAAGTTGCAGTTACAAGTGCTTGTGTTTCGCCACGTGTAAACAATGCTGAACCATGGGCACGACCCAATACACCCACTTGAACGTCAATACCACGAACGGTTTTAGTATCACGACCATCGATACGTGGCTTACCAGACAAGATGTTGTCACGTACGGTACGGTATTTAAGATCTTCGAATAAGAAATCAACTTCGTCTGCGATGCCATCAACATCTTCTTCAGGAACGAATTGAGTTTTAGCTTCTGTATAAAGTGCATCTAAAGCTGCATAACGATCTTGTTTTACTGCGATCGTGTACGCTTCAGAAATTTTTGCTTCAAAAGCTTCTTTTAATTTTGCACGTAATTCTTCGTTGTGTGTTGGAGCAACCCACTCAGATTCTTTCGCACCAACAGCTGCAGCAAATTCTTTGATTGCTTGTACAGCAATTTGCATTTCGTCATGACCGAAAAGTACAGCACCTAACATTTGGTCTTCTGAAAGTTCTTTCGCCTCAGATTCAACCATAAGTACTGCTGATTCTGTACCTGCAACGACAAGGTCAAGGTCAGATTGTGCAAGTTGTTCAAGTGTTGGGTTAAGAACATATTCACCATTGATCAAACCAACACGTGCGCCACCAATTGGACCACGGAACGGCGTACCTGCAATAGACAATGCAGCAGATGTACCTAACATTGCAGCAATATCAGCATCCATGGTTTTGTCAGAAGAAACAACAGTTGCAGTTACTTGGATTTCGTTGAAATAACCTTCTGGGAATAATGGACGGATTGGACGGTCAATCAAACGTGAAATTAAAGTTTCAGCTTCAGATGCACGACCTTCACGCTTGCCATAACCACCAGGGATACGACCAGCTGCATATTGTTTTTCTTGATAGTTAACAGTTAATGGGAAGAAATCTTGACCCGCTTTTGCTTTTGGTTGTGCAACAACAGCAACAAGAACAGTTACACCACCCATTGTGATTAAAACTGTATTTGCTTGACGTGCAACGCGACCCGTTTCTAAAACAACTTGATGTTGACCAAATTGGAATTCTTTACGAACGATATTAAACATTGACATGTATTGTATTTTCCTAGTTTCTTTTAAAACGTTATTCTAGTGAGACCCCTAAGGTTTGGCATTCAGACTACAACAATATAGATAAATGACAAAGCTTAGAAGCCATCACACTAGACCAAATATTTTAAAAATATTAAACGCAAAGAAGGAGCGAACAAGCGCCCCTTCTAAAGTCATCTAAAGTAAATTAGATGAGACTCTCTTTTCAGCAATAAAGCATAGCAACATGCGAAATACCGAAAACAAAGTAAAATCGAATTAACGACGTAAACCTAATGCGCCGATCAAAGCAACATAACGACCGTGATCTTTACCGTTTAAGTAGTCAAGTAATTTACGACGTTGGTTAACCATACGAATCAAACCACGACGGCTGTGGTGGTCGTGTTTGTGAGCTTTAAAGTGACCTTGTAAATCATTGATTTGAGCAGTCAATAAAGCAACTTGTACTTCTGGTGAACCAGTGTCGTTTTCAGCACGAGCAAATTTAGCGATGATCTCTGCGCGATCTGCGTTAGTTAAAGCCATTCGATTTCTCCGAGATGCTTAAAAAATAAAAATGATAATAATCAGTTGAAGCCAACTGACTGCCGTGCATCACTACAGCAAGTCGCCTATTTTAAGTGATCTATCGTTATATTGCAAAAATGTTTTGTGTTTGCTGGCAATTCGGCAGCTGACAGCATTGAACAAAATAGGCACACTATCATGAGTCTGTTTTCAATTTATGACAGAGACGAAAGAAAACGAAAAATATTGCGAGGGAATCGTGAAAATTTTATCAACAAATACCTGTTATGTACCACATGACCTCAATCAAGTGATTCGCTCAAAAGATGAAGTTGCGGCAGCATTAGGTGGGATGACTGAAAGACAAGTTCAAAAAATTTGGAATAGTGTGGAATGTTTATATAAAACAGGAAACTATCCACTCATCACACTATGTTTACGTCGTCAGGGGCAAGTCGTTTTAAATCGCAGTATTGGCTATGCACAAGGAAACTCTCCTGATGGCTTAGCACCTGATGCCAAAATTGCAACGCCCGACACGCCTGTATGCCTATTTTCAGCATCAAAAATGGTTACGGCGATGTTGATTCATATGCTGGATGAACGCGGTGATCTGAATTTACTTGATCCGATTAGCTATTACATTCCCGAATATGGTGTAAATGGTAAACGTCGCGCCACTATTTTCCATTTACTCTCTCATCGTGGTGGAATTCCCCGTATAGAAGGCGAAGTCACGCCTGAACTTTTATTCGATCAAAATGAAATTTTAAAACGTCTTTGTGCAGCTAAACCCGTTTCTCCTTCAGGTACTCATCTTGCCTACCATGCTGTTACAGCAGGATATATTTTAGGTGAAATCGTTCATCGTGTTACAGGGCAAAGCGTTCGTGAGTTTTTAGCAGAACAAATTGAAAAACCAATGGGATTGGATTATTTCAACTATGGTTTAAAACCTGAATATCGTGCGGATGTTGCAATGAATTATGCAACTGGTGTACATCCAAGTTTAGGTACAGATCAATACCTTAATCATGTGCTTGGTGGTGGTTTACAACTGGCTGTTGATGTAACCAATGACAGCCGTTTTATGGATACCATCTGCCCAGCAGGCAATATTTATACCAGTGCCGATCAGGTTGGCCGTTTCTTTGAAATGTTGCTCAGCGGTGGTGAGTATCAAGGTAAGCAGATCATGAGTGCCAAAACTGTGTTCCGTTCCACATTGCCAACCTCTGGGATTAGCTTAGATCGAACCTTATTGGCACCGATGCGCTACGCACTTGGCCCAATGTTAGGGAGTAATCCTGTTGGTTTATTCGGACCAATGACAGGGCAAGCATTTGGTCATATTGGTTTCTCGAATATTTTATGTTGGGCTGACCCTGAGCGTGACATCAGTGTATCACTGCTGACGACAGGGAAATCAGTCGTCGGTACGCATTTACCAGCTTTAGCCAAAACGCTGTATCAAATCTCCACCAATTGTCCGAAAATCCCAAAAAATCAACGTCGGTCATTGTTTGCAACAGACCGTACCAAAGCCGATTTAGTTTAATCTACTTTCAAACGCGCACAAAAAAGCCCAAGTTTTCGCTTGGGCCTTTGCGCTTAGTTTTTATCGTTATAATTTTAGTTTATTTTTATTTTTTGTCTTTTTATTTAATAACAATCGAACCCTCTGGATGCTTCTCACACATCATCATCTTTTTACGTTCTATCTTTTTACGTTCTGTTGTTATAGAGCTTGTTCCCCTCTCTATAGTTGCTATTCTGTCAGAATCAATTGTGGAGAAAAATAGCATTTTTCTTATCTCTGTGTAAGCAAAAACGTACAGGTCTGTATAACATTTAACTTAATAATGAAAAAAAACTGTCTGACAATAGCCTTATAACTTTTGTAGATTCTGATACATTTCCACTGAATAGCAAATTAATACCAGTAAATCTTTGTCGAAATATGGATCAATTTTTTAAAGTGAAATCAGATTAAAGTGGTTAAAATTAATACAATTAATATCAACATGTTGTGATTAAAATTTATAACAAATAAAAAAGCCCTGTAGTCTCTCCCAAAACTACAAGGCTTAGCGGCTGTAAGTTTCCTCTTTTATCACTTACTTCACTGTAAGTTCGCTGTCTACTGACTTTATTATTATATTTTTGCGATTTACCTAACTTTCCTTGCTAGGCTCTTTGTGTGTACATAATCTCAAAAACACCTGTCTCACTCTAGCGACAATATCTCGAATCCATGTAAGCTTTTACTTACAAAACAGTGAATTTTAAAGAATAAGTTCACAATCTATTCAAATTGATCTTTTGCACTAAACCACTGCGACGTACTGTACGAATTGTCAGCGCTTGTTGTAACGACTTTTGATCAGCCAAAAGTGTAACCACTTTTTTCGCACGCGTAATCGCAGTGTAAATTAATTCTTGGCTCAATAATTTCTCCGCATGTGCATCTAACACAATTGCAGTATGCGTAAATTCAGAACCTTGTGATTTATGAATTGTTAGTGCAAAAGCTGTTTGCATATTACGTGGCAAACGATGTGCTGCAATCCATTTATTTAGACTAGGAAAGAAAACTTCAAATTGTTGAGCTTGCGTTCTGTGCTTAAAACAAATCCCAATGTCACCATTTGAAATCCCTAACTGATAGTCGTTATACGTCATCATCACAGGACGACCAATATACCAATCCCCAACTGCGATTTGTTTGAGTTGCTGGTTTAACCATTGTTCAGCATAACGATTCAGTTGCTCTAGCCCTAATAACGGCCCATGTCGAACAGCAGTGAGGATACGATAATCATCAAACGCTCGTATCACCGTCATCATGTTTTGTTCAATATCATCGGCTTTTAGATACGTCTTTAAGGCATCTACATAGCCCTGAAAACCATACATCAACTTTTGTTGATATTGTTCAGCATCGCCCTCTAGCTGCTCAGGTAAATATTCCAATTGAATCTGATCAGGCATCCCCAGCGTTAATGTGATGGCTTGGAGTACAGTTGGCTTGACGATGTCGCGTTCGAGTTTTTCCAACACGGTATGATGCTCAGCCGAATCTTGCTGATCTTGGATGAATCTTGCAAATTGTCCAATCTTAGCATCCCCTGAAAATCGACGGCTGGTCATCAATTGGACACGGTTTTCAGCCAAAGCCTCAACGTGTTGTAAATCTGCCAATACAGAACCCACATCTACAGAGGCCAACTGATTGGCATCACCCAATAAAATAATTCGACAATGTTCAGGAACCGCTTCAAATAGTAATGTCGCTAGATTCAAATTGAGCATTGAAGCCTCATCAACGACGATCACATCATAAGGCAACGGTTGTTTTTGATTAAAACGTGGTGTTGGCCGATTCCCAATTCCCAATAAACGATGCAAAGTCTGCGTATTTTGATGACGAAGTTCATCCGTGATCAGACCTGATTCCAAAAGCTTTGGATCATTGAATGAGTTTTGCAGTGCTTCTTGCATTCGTTGTGCAGCTTTACCTGTCGGTGCTGCCATTGCAATTCGGATATCTGGAATCGTTTGGTTGAGCGCAGCAATAATCCTTGCCAGTGTATAGGTCTTTCCAGTCCCAGGCCCGCCCGTAATAATACTAAGCCACTGCTGCATGACCATAGTTAAAGCGGCTTGTTGATGTTGATCACTGAGTAAGGTTTGAAAAATAGAAACGTCAATATGAGGCACCATTTGTCGCTTTAATCGACAAATCTGATGAGCGAGGCGTTGCTCTAGCTGCCAATATCGGTATAATGCCAAGCCCTGCTGATCATAGACGCATGGAGCAACTTGGGTTGTTGCGATATCACTAGAAATCGCCAAATCACCTAGCGCTTCGAGCTGTGTTGAATCAACATCAATACAACTATCCCCTTGCAGGCTCGCTTCAACCAATTGTTGCAACACCTGTGCAGCCGTTTCTGGTTGAGCAGACTGAGTAAATGGTGCTTGTGTGAAATAGTGACTCCACATATTTAACCAAGTCATTTGCTCCGCTTGAGCATTACTTTTATTGTCCACAGAGTTATCCTCAAACTTACCCACACGCTTGTCCACAAGGTTATAAACACACTTATTCACAAGATAAGTTTTTGTTTAATTTAAATTCATACACTTTATCTACACCACTTTTCCTGATTTATCTTCAGAGAAATACCCAAGAATTGCGTCCAAACGCAGGATAAACTCATCCTCAGGTTTCCAGTAAAAATAGCCTTGCTGGGCTTGGCCATTCATACCACGTAAATATAGATAAGATGCGCCACCCAAATGTTGCTCAATCTTATAATCTTGCAACTTAATGCTGAGATAACGATGCAACGCAACTAAATATAAAGCGGCCTGCAACCAATAACTCGAAAGCGACATGCTTTCTGCAATCTGTATTGATTGATAATCAAGTTGCGATGCACCTAGATAATTACTTTTATAATCGGCAATGTGATAACGCTGCCCGTCAAAATAAACTAAGTCGATAGAGCCATTGAGATAACGCGCAGACTTTGCCTCAAGTAACTCAGGCATTTCGATTCCATATTCCTCAAATAGCTTTTGCACCCGTTGCATCGCGAGGACACGATCGGAGAGTGCCAAATAGAATGGGCACTCGGATAGGTATTGCCCTGTACTGAGTTGCTGCAACTGAAAATCTTGATTCAATGGCGTTTGTACAACCTCAGCGATCCAGTCCGCAATCCACTGATAGAGTGGCTCACTATTTTGCTGATCTGGAAAATGTTGCTGATAGGTTTCCAACAAAGCTGTCCATAAACTTTGATAGGTATTTTTAAAACGACGACGAATTTCCTCACCCCAAGTTTGAGGTTGTTGAAAATCAATCTGTTCAAAGATTTCATGTAGAAAATTACCAGCTAAAGTCCCTTTCGGGAAATGCTGCTTAATCCATGCGATTGATTCCGTTTGGGTTATCTGTTGTTCTACAGCGAAAATATCCAGTTCATCTTCAGCCTGTTCAACCGTTGCATCCATATTTGCCAATACATCAGTCCGATTGACCTTATGTTTTAAATGCTGTGCCAAATAACTAAAACTGGTTTTGCCACGTGCATAAAAGCGTTGTTCTGGTAAGGGTTGAGCATTCAATATCATGTGCTGTTGCTCTTGCTGTGTTCGAACTGCGAGAGGTCGCTCTAAAATTAAAGCTTCATCGGCACTATAGGTATGTTGAAAATGCTCACCTTGATTTTTCCAAAAAGCGAGACCTGAGAACTTATTTTTCTCCCCTTTTTCAGGCTCAAATACTGCATAAACACGATGACTGGCACGGGTCAATGCCACATACCACAAGCGATTTTGTTCTGCTAAAGCACGTTGTTGATGCTGATCAATCTCAGTTTGCTGTAGGAAATTTTTATCCGCAATCGCAACAACACGTTGAGTTCGAATTTGCCCCGTTTCAGGCAATTGAACCTCTGTCATCGAAAAATTTAAAGTCTTTTGTATTTCTGAATAGGGTTTATTTGCGCCTAATAAAAACACAATTTTAAACTCTAAACCTTTGGACTGATGTATCGTCATGAGCTGAACACCAGCATCACTAGAGAGCTTATGTTCAAGTTCCCAATCACGATCACTCGGTGAGTGCAGTTGTTTTAAATACCAATGATAAAGGTTTTGAATGCCTTGTACGTGCTCACTATGTTGACTCAAAATATCGGTGAGATGACGTAGATTCACTACGGTTCGTTCATTGTCTCGGCTTTGTGTCGCAACCAATTGCTGCCAAATACCAAACTGATTGAGACAGCGTTGCCATGCAGATAAAAAACCCTGATTTAGCCAAATTTCACGAATCTCATCGAACTGCTGAATATAATGGCTTAAACCCTCTGCACTGTGTTCTAACTCCATCAATCGTTTTAGATCGAAGCCAAACAGACGACTCAGTAAAGCACGTTTTAACTTCGCTTCATCATAAGGATGCAGCAACGCAGTGAGTAATGCGCCTACATCCTGCGCAATTGCTGAATCAAATACACTACGCTTGGCGGGTCGATTGACGCGAATACCCATACGTTGCAACACATATTGCACTTCATCAAGTTGGCGATGACTGCGCGACAACACCGCAATATCATCTTCAGCGATGGCTATCGGCTGATCATTGTGTAAATACAGTTGTTTTAAATGCGCTTGATTCAATAGATGCTGAATTTGCCAAGCGACTTGCGTGGCTTGTTCATTCCCCTCTTGCAACTGCAACCAACGTAAAGGCTTTAAATTGGATTGCTGCTGTTCAATCAAAGCAGGATGGAGTCGTGAACCTGCTTGAATCGGGTCATACATGACCTGCTCACCAAAATCCATCTGACGCTGAAATAACACATCGACCACTTCCACCAGTTTTTTGACCGAACGATGATTATGAATCAGTTTATATTCATGCCCTTGCTTCACCATAATATCTTGGTAGGCATTCAGGAAGGTCAGCATATCGCCACCACGGAAACCATAAATCGCCTGTTTACGATCACCGACCATAATCATGCAGCCTTTTTGGTAACGCTGTGGATGTCTCCAAATACTGGCAAGCATATCATCCTGATCTTGGTTGGTATCCTGAAACTCATCGACCAAAATTAAGGGATAACGGGCTTGCACAAACACTGCAAAACGTTGCCCTTGCTCCCCTTTTAAAGCATCAGATAAGGTTTTGATTTGTTGGGCAAAGGTGGTTTCACCTTTTTGCTGTAACACTTGCGGCAAGCGCTTTTTCACTTCAATGCACAAATAAGCTTTTAAAAACACATCCAACTGCTCAAACTGTTGTTGTGTTTGCAGCACAGATTGAAATAACGACTGAATCTGCAATACCGTTGCATGTTGATAAAAAGTATCGCTAATGTCTGCTGGGCATTTTTTAAAGATTTTTTGCTGTTCAAGCTTATCTAAAAACTTAAATACCGCATCTCGCGCGTTGGCAAAATACGCATCAAATACCTGCACATTTTCAACACTTGATAATGCATCTAATAGTAATGGTAGAGATTCCACAAAGAGTTTGTGAAAGGCATGATTACGAAAAGAGGTACCATTAATATGTGAATAATATGCGCCATCCAATGAGAAATAATCAGACAAGGTACTCAAATCAATGTGCTGCACCTGATGTTGCCAAGCTTGCAATTGAGTTAGCTCAATTTCAGGCATATCAGGTAATTTAAATTGTGCCGAACTAAAGTTCAGCGAGCTTTCCACCATCCCCACAAAATGATCAACACTTTTTAAACTACCGACACTATAAAGTGCATCAATCACTTGCTGCGGTTGTGTTTGAATCCATTCACGTAATACATCATGAATCAATTGTCGTGTGTAGGTTTTCGCATCTTCTGTGATTTGCGCTCTTTCAATTTTGCCACTTTCAAAAGCAAACTCTCGCAATAACTTTTGACTAAAACTATCTAGTGTCCCAACAAATAACTCATCGAGTTGATCAATCACCAACTTGAGCCGTTCACAAGCATAGGCAATCCGTGGCGCAAAATGCTGTAGCACATGCTGTTTCAAAGGATCAGATTCTTGTGCTGCCTGAACTAGAATATCTCGCTCGAGTACATCTCGGAAAGGTTCTAAATAATCTAAAGTTTCAACGAGACGTAGCCGGATTCTCGTTTTTAACTCGGCAGCAGCTGCACGAGTAAATGTGGTTGCAATCACCTGATTCGGTAAATATTTTTCTAAAAAAATGCGTACCATCAAACTGGACAAGGTATAGGTTTTACCTGTTCCTGCCGATGCCTCAATCAAATGCAACCCTTGAAACTGAATATCACGAATCGGTTGATAAGACACTGGATATAGAGAGCTCATGCCTTACTCCACACGCAAAAATTCAAAAATCGGTTGATACAAGGCAAATGAATACTGATCACAAGCATAGTTCAATAAAGCAGTGGCATCTTGTTCTTGTAAAATAAACTGCCAATCTCGATGTAATTTACACGCTTCATTTTGTGTCATGTCAAAACCTGAAAAATCGCCTGTATCATTCCAATCTTTTAACACTTGTTTTTGACTATTTTCATCCAAAATTTGTCGAGTATCTTGCTCAATCCATTCATAAGGTTTGGCTTTTTCCAAAGGTTTTAATAATAATGCTGCTGGCAAAACCACGGGTTGTTGTTGCGCATTTTGCCAAAGCTGTAACCATGCTTGTAAATAATCTTTTGCTTGGGTTGAACTTACGCCTTCACAAATCACCGTTTGATTACTGAACACCACGATACGGCGTTTCTCAGTGGCTTCACCCTGATTTGAGACAACCAGCCAGAGCAAATATTCCAACCACACTTTAGCCAAACGTTTGGCACGCGCACTAGAAGCATCTAAGCTCACCCAATCCTGCACATCTTGCTTGGGGGTGATACAACTCATTTGCAAATGCTTAGAAACTCGCCAAATACGTTGCGTGGTTTGCGTTGGCGCGGCTGCATATTGCTGTAAACGTTCCATTAAACGTTGTTGTTCTAAACGGCTTTGCTGCCATGCACTGTGCAGTACCTTGCCGACAGGCAACTGATCTTGCAAGATGCTGGGTGAAACTTTTTCATCGTGCTGCTGTAAAAAATGTCGAATCGCATATTTGCCTAGACCATCTAATAACAAAGGCTCGGCTAGATCGACCAATTCAGTGGCACTTAAATTTTCCACCCCTAGCGTTTTTAAATATAGCCGTGCTGGAAAGGTCACATCTTGAATCCATTGCTGACTCTCCAAAATGGTCATTTCACTCTGTTCAACTGGATAGGCTACATTCACCCATGCCTGTCGTTCACCTTTCGCTTTCTGAATCTGTGAAGCAACCTTAAACCATTGATCTTGGAAACGTACAGGTCGATCCGTCGTAAAGCCGAGCGGATCAAAAGGCTGCAAACGGTGTACATGATAGAGAGGATAAAGTTGAGGTGGGCAAATCTCCCCTAACCCCTCTTTGATAAACATAGGAACTTCCTCACTCTCCCCCCTTTCATACAGAGGCATTGGGGAGGATTGAACAATCAACGCCAAATGATCTCGAAAGCCTTGCAACACACTTGAAGGCTCTCTCACTTCACCATCATTGATATCAAAACCATTATAGAACAGCCACAATTGCTCTTGCGCTAACAATACTGCATCTAAAAATGCGCCCTGATCATCCTCTAAACGAGAGCGATCACCCAATTGCTGACGCAATGCATCCATTAAGTCAAAAGGAATATGGCTGTCTCGATTTGGGAACTTACCTGTATCTAAATTTAATAGCACAATCAAACGATAAGGAATCGGACGGATTTGCCCGATCTGACTAAAGGTGATTTGTCCTGTTGGTTCAACCTGTGCAGACTGACTTTCTAAAGTTCGTTGGATTTCTTCAATGATATAAGGCAATGGCAATGAAATTTGACGCAGCTCAGTTTCAGCATCTTCATAATAACTGGCCAAAGTCAGCATACGCTCTTGCTTTTGGATGATTTCACGTACAGCTTTTAACGCGACAATCTCCGCTTGCTCAAACTCCTGCACATCATCTTTCAGTCGTTTTAACCATGCCTCAACAGGCAACCGCTGACCATGTTCATGTGCCATCAGCCAATTTCGTCGCGCAGATAAATCTTGATAAATCTGAATCAGAATTCCAATCAGCTCAAAATCACTAGACTGAACCATCGCATAACTAAGCGTCTGTTGCACCATCACATGCGCAGGTACTGCAATACCTAGCGCCAAACGATCTAAGGCGAATTTAAAACTATAACGATAGTCTTGGTCAGTTTCACTCAAACTTTGTTGCAGGTGCTCTGCATCCAAACCACGCTTAAAACCCGCATCATTGAGTAAATCCAACATTCGTTGAGCTTGGCTATAATCCAAACCATAGCGCTGTTGCGTTGCAGATAAATTTAACCAGTCTGCGAAATCATCTTGGGTAAAGCGACCTTGTGTCAATTGCAAACGACCTAGCACCGCACGCCAAGCATTCAAAGCATCAAGCTGGGCGACACCTGCAATTTTGACAGGTAAAAAAACTTCCTGATCATTGGCAACCGCAGGAAATACACTACGAATCAACGGTTCTAGCTCAGCGAGATTTGGCGTTAAAACCAACACATCACTTGGACGACGCGGCATGACATCAGACTGAGATAGCCAATTGACCAATTGCTCTTTAAGTACCTCAAGTTGACGTAAGCTGGAATGGCAAACATGCAATTGAATCGATTGATCATCAATGGCAAGTTCATATTGCGCAGCTTGAGGTTCAGCGAGATAGAAAATATCAGACTGGATTTTCCCTAATAAAGTTTCAGGAAATTGCTCAACAAAAGCATCCACCCACTTGCCTTCCTCACCTGTTGCAAGCTGGGACAATAAAGAGAAATGGTCACGCGCCTGCTTCCCTAAGCGAGTCAGCAAAGGATGACGTGACTCGCGTGCTTGCGCATTAAAGAACAGCGTAAATTGTTCAAAAAACGCCGTGATTTCCTCATCCGTTGCTTTGGGATTTTTGGCAATAAAGCGCTCTTTCACCCCTAAATCGTAGCGTTGCTTCCACAAAGGATCGACACTATCCGCCCAATACTCTTGAGATGGGTTATAGTGCAAAATAACCACATCTAAATATTGTCCTAAGCGGCGTAAAAACTGCAATTGGCTCGGTGGTAAATCCAAAATGGTAAATACAATCACCTGATTGGGCAGTTGCGCTAACGCTTGATCACGTTTGTGCGGTTGATCAAGAATATGCCAAAAGTCAGCATCAATACTCTGCATCTCGACAAAGTCATCATGGAAATAGTTCTGCCATAGCCAACGTTGCCATGCCTCGAGCTTTTCTGTTTGCTCTAAGCTAAATGCCGAGGTTTGTTGATCTGTGATTGAGATGAGTTGTTCGATATTCAAGGCTTGGTTTCTGCCCCAAGCCGATAACCAATTACCTGAACAGGTACACTCGCCCTCACATGCACGTTGGCAAGTCCCACGATAAATCATGTAGTTGTTAAACAGTTGAGAGACTTGCTCAGCTACCCAATACAACATACTTTGTTTTTTTAGCTGTTTCTCTTTGCCATGTTGTAGTTGATCAGCACTATCGTAAATACGCTGTACGATTGAATATAAAGGATGATCTTCAGCTAGACTGATTTGATCTGCTTGAATAAAGGGTTGTAAGGCTTGATGAATGCGCCATTTTAAAATCAATCGAGGAATATTGGCTTTACGTACTTTTTCTTTATTTTCTAAGACTTGTTGATAAGCGTACCACTGAAAACCGCGAATACGTTGATGAAATTGATAATTGGCAGTCATGCCTTGTTGTTCAGCAATTTTCTGCGTGAGCCACTGCTCCTGTGCGGGACTCGGTACAATAAAATGCTGCGTTTTAAAGACTTGAAATGGCGAGTTGCTCGGCTGAGTAATTGATGCCATCACACCTTGCAATAACACATCAAGGCGTTGACTTTGAATAACATGAATCCCCATGCGTAACTACAACCTCGTCAATAAATCAGCATTGTGTTGCACGAAACCGTACACAATCATCACTATACAACTTCATCGAACTATGTCACGTTAAACACACAAGGAAATAAAAAAATTGTTTTGAAATTCACCACTCAGTACGATTGAATGTACTATCGAGGGATAGACTTTAGGTATAACTTTATGAAAATTGAAAAAATTCCTGACTCAATTGATCCGAGCTTGAACTTGGATCAAATCCGCGAAGAGTGTTTAGAGCTTACAAAAAAGCGTGCGTATTGGTCAGCAGGTGCAGCGATAGTTCCTATTCCATTTTTTGATGTTGTGGTCGATTTAGGTATGTTGACCCAGATCATTCCTTATGTGAATGCTCGCTTTGGCTTAGCGCCTGAACATATCAGTGTCTATGACCCAGAAACCAAGAAAGTACATTGGGATGAATTACGTAAACGTGGCTTTGAGTTCTCAGGTTTTGTGGTAGCACGTACCGCGATGAAAAAATCGTTTAATGGTTTTTTTACCAAGATTGCGACCAAACAAGTGACCAAGTTTATTCCTCTCGGTGGTCAACTTGTGGCAGCAAGCCTTGGTTATTTCATGATGCGTAAAATTACCGAAGCACATATTCAAGATTGCTATAACTTGGCAAAACGTATTCAGCAGAAAAGCCGTAATACCATTGTGGCTTAATCACTTTTAAACGTAATGCTTTTATATCTTTCAGTTGAAAGCTTAATCCGCTTTCAACTGTTTTAAAATTGCCTTCAGCACTTCGATCCTTGCAGTATTTTTATCATCAGTCGCAATCACATACCACGGCGCGTAATCAGTATTCGTTCGTTCAAACATATCCGCAGCCGCATTTAAATAATCATCCCATTTTTCACGGTTGCGCCAATCTTCTTCAGTAATTTTAAAGCGTTTATGTGGCGTTTGTTCACGCGCTTTAAAACGCGCTGCTTGCTCATCTTTACTAATGGCGAGCCAAATTTTCACAAGTACGGTTTGGCTATCGACAACACTTTGTTCAAAACGATTAATTTCGTCATAAGCACGTTGCCATTCGACAGCACTAGCAAAGCCCTCAATTCTTTCAACTAAAACACGTCCATACCATGTACGATCGAAAATTGTGATCTTGCCACTATCATTTAACTTACTCCAAAAGCGCCATAAATAAGGACGACGTAACTCATAACGCTCTGGTGCAGCAATACTATGAATTTCATATTCACGTGGATCGAGTTTTTTTACGATGCGCTTAATCGCACCACCCTTTCCAGCCGCATCCATTCCCTCAAAAGCCACCACCACTTTACGTTCGTCATAACGCAGCGCATCAGCCACTTTTTTGGTCAGTTTGTTTAGCTCTTCCTTATATTCATCTTTATCTAAACTGTCTTTCGAAGGTTCAAGTAAAGTTTTCGGAATTTTGGCTTGTTGCCATTTTTCTGTAATTTTGGTTTGGTGATCGGGTAGCTCACGTAACGTTTGCAACACATATTGTGCGAAGCATTGATCTCTTACTTTTTCATCCTCACCATCAATCACAAACCAATCATCTGTAAATTTTTGACTTAGACTCGCCAAGGTATCGTATTGTTTTTTATTGCGCCAATCTAAACCATGTAATTTATGCCAATGTTGTTCTGAAGCATCAATTTGATCTAACCGTTTCTGTAATGATTTCCATGACAAGTCAAACCAGACTTTAATCACATGCACATTGTTGTGTTGTAAGTCATGCTCAAAAGCTCTCATCTGCTCAACATAGGCATCAAACAACTCTTCATTTAAAGGTTTTGATACATGCATCGCAGTTGAAAGTAGGTCGCTGTACCAATTACCAAACATCACCACGATCTGCCCTTCGGCAGGAATAAATCGGGTATACGGCTGCCAAAATACTTGGTTCGATGAAAGCAGCGTTGGAGCATCCGCCTTCACTTTTAAATATCGCGGATCGAGCCATTCTCGCAATTGCTTGACTGACTCGCCCTTGCCCGCCATTTCAATGCCGCTAACCAAAATCAGAACACTTTTGGCATTCTTCTTATCTCGACTATCTTTTAAAGCGTATTGTGCTTCAATCAGATCTAAAGACAGTTCATCTTCATCTCGTATTTCAAATTTTGGTTGTTGTGCGCTCATCTTTAATTCTAAATGGCTAATTATTAAGAATAAGTATAATGAAATCGATTTAGAGCTTTAGAGAACCCTTGTACAGTTTATGTAGAGTTAAATCAGTGAATGACAACAGTGACCAATTGTTAAACATTTTCGGTTTATGCTGTCATGGTTCTTCGTTATTATGCAGCCTATGATTTTATGGTTTTATTTTCTTTGAGTTCAAACATGTCAAAACTCGCTGCATTTGATCAACTTTTATTACAATACCAATCTTTGAACTATCACCAAAACCCAGCGATTGCCCAACGTCTGCACGAAGTACAAGCATGGATGAAAGAGCGTATTGCTCAAACGCATGAAGAATTTTTTGCTCGTCCAGAAAATCAACTTATGGCGCAATATTTTCTCAATCGTTTATACGGCGGCCCTGATTTTGATGCTATGGCACAGCAAATAGAACGCCTATTAAAGTATGCTCATAAAGCAGAAAGCTTACTCCCTGAAAATGCAATTAAAACGGGGACTAAGTCGGTGAGCCTTGCGGTCCTCGCAACTCAACTGGATGAGCAAGTTGCTATGCAACTTTTGGAGGATTATCCATTAGAAACGGCATTGACTGATGACATCATGCGTCAAACCCTTGTGAAACTTGATCAAGGCGAGGCTCGTTATGAACAGCTTCATTTACTGGATGAACTGGGTCAAACACTTGATAAATATATGCGTTCAACCATGATGTTTGCAGCCTTTAAAATGTGTAAAGGTATTGCACATAAATATCAATTCGATCAAATGTATGAATTCATCCAAGAAGGCTTTGCCGCAATGAAACCGATGAAATCAGCCGCGGTATTTATCAAAACATTTACCGAAAAAGAGCGTGAAATTATCGACAAAGTGCATGCAGGACACCCTGATCCATTTCGTGCATAACACAGTTACTTAAATCCCTCTTCACTTAAGAGGGATTTTCATTTAAGAACTCAAAAAACCAAAATGAAAACACTTTTGAGATCGTGACTTTCTGTATATTATTCACAACAATGATATGCTAAGCCCTGTAAAAAATTACAAAATCTGTCATCATGCATGCTGATTCGTGCCGCTAGAGCAAAAAGTTTAGGAGAACACAATGTCTAACGAAAACCAACAGCCTACCCCAGAAGTTGAGCAAACTCAAAGTTCAGACAAAGTTAGCCCATTCCTAAGCGCACCGCTTCCTCAAGGCACACCTCAAGGTCAGCAACAATCTTTACAACAAAATATTGCGTCTACACCAACAGGTTCGATTCCAAAATACAACCTACCTCGCGGTGCGAATACAGGTAATGTTGGAGAAACTACACACTTCGGCTACCAAACTGTAAGCAGTGATGATAAAGCACAGAAAGTTGCAGAAGTTTTCCACTCAGTTGCAAGCAAGTACGACATCATGAATGATTTGATGTCATTTGGTATTCATCGCCTTTGGAAACGTTTTGCGATCAATATGTCTGGCGTTCGTCGTGGGCAACACGTACTTGATATTGCAGGCGGTACGGGTGACCTTGCCAAAGTATTTAGCCGTGAAGTCGGTCCACAAGGACACGTTGTTCTTTCTGACATTAATGAATCAATGTTAAATGTTGGTCGTGATCGCCTGATTGATGCGGGCTGCACCAACGTTGATTTCGTTCTTGCCAACGCAGAAACATTAGAACCATTTGCAGACAATAGTTTTGATTTAGTGACTATTAGTTTTGGTCTTCGTAACGTGACGGATAAAGATGCGGCACTACAAGCGATGTATCGCGTGCTGAAGCCAGGTGGCCGTTTATTGGTACTTGAATTTTCAAAACCAGTGTTTGAACCATTTTCTAAATTGTATGACCTTTACTCATTCACGGCACTTCCGATCATGGGTAAACTCGTTGCAAATGACTCTGAAAGTTATAAATACCTTGCTGAATCGATTCGTATGCACCCAGATCAACGTACTTTAAAAGGCATGATGGAAAATGCGGGCTTCCAGAGCTGTGACTATCACAACTTAACAGGTGGTATCGTTGCGGTTCACCGCGGATTCAAACTTTAAAGTTTTGACGTTAAGGAATTTGCAATGTGGTCGATTTTAGCACTCGGTGCGGTTGAACGACTCATTCATCATGTGATTGACTTGGATGCGATTACTCGCATTCAACTCAATCAATTACAAGGTCAACTGTTACGCGTGGTTATCGACAGTCCACAACTTTCAGTTGATGTGTTTTTTGATGAAAATAAAGTTCGTTTAGAACCAACCGTCACAGGACAAAGCCAAAGCCCCTCTATTTTTGAACAGCGTCCATTTGATCCTCAACAGAAAATCACAGATGCAACAGCAACATTACATGTTGAAAATGTAGTGGAACTGGTCAAATTATTACTCAGTGATATGGATCAAATTGGTAATATTCCGCTGCAAGACGATTATCACTTACTACAAGATATTCAGCGAATTATGCAGCAAGCTGAACCTGATCTCGCTGCGCATCTGTCTCCTTGGATTAGTCCTCAACTCGCACATGAGCTAGGTAAAATTCAGCTTGCACCTCAGCAGCTAAAACGTTCTTTGCAAAGTCAGCTTTTTTTTGTTGAAGACGCCTTAAAAGAAGATAGCGGTCTATTTGCTCCTCGTTGGCAAATGGATGATCTCAATCGAGAGACGCGACAACTTAATCAATCATTAGATCGACTCGAAGCTCAATTGCAACAGTTACAAACTCAATTCAACCAACAAAAGCAAACCACTCAAGACTAGGTAAGATTTTATATGATTCCGCATGTTAAACGGTTACACGAACTCTGGCGTATTGCTGCACATTATCGCCTTGACACCTTGTTCCCTGCGGAAGAACTTCCTGTTAAAGCGCGTCATGCATTAAATGTTATTAAAATGCACCCCGCTGCTTGGTCGAGTCGAGAAAAGAAAAATCCACTGAAGCTCAAGGAAGCTTTGGAAGAAATGGGCCCACTTGCAATTAAGCTGGGTCAATTATTATCAACACGCCGAGATTTGATTCCACCTGAAGTCTTATCTCAGTTGGTATTATTACAAGATCGTGTCAAACCTTACGATACACAACTTGCTAAACAACGCATCCAAGAATCACTTAAGGCAGATGTCAGCACCTTATTTTCACGCTTCGATGAGCAACCATTAGCTGCCGCATCTATTGCACAAGTTCATACTGCGGCTTTGCATGATGGTCGTGAAGTGGTTGTTAAAGTCACACGCCCTGATATTCGGGGGCAGATTCTGCAAGATTTTGAAATCTTGGCATGGCTGGGTGATTGGTTAGAAAATCGTGTAGAAGCTGCACGTGCCTTACATTTATCAGAGATCATCCAAGATTATCGTCAAATCATTTTAAATGAACTTGATCTGAGCTTAGAAGCAGACAATACCCGCCGTATGCGCCATTACTTTACAGGTTCAAGCATGATGTATGTGCCTGAAGTTTATATGGACAGCAAAGATGTGATGGTAGCGGAACGAATCACAGGTGTTCCAATCTCTGATACGGCAACATTTGATCGTTTAGGTATGGATCGTGCTGATCTCGCTGAAAAAGGTCTGACGATTTTCTTTACCCAAGTATTCCGTGACAACTTTTTCCATGCAGATATGCATCCAGGGAATGTTTTCGTTGAAACGATTAACCCTAGTAATCCACGTTTTATCGCGCTGGACTGTGCCATCATGGGTGAATTGTCTAAACATGATCAAATGACCGTTGCACGCATGTTGCTTGCTGTGATGAATAGCAACTTCATGCAATTGATTCAAATCGTGCATCAAGCAGGCTGGATTCCACCGGGTACAGATCAAGATACACTGGCTCGTGAAATGCGTCGTACGGTCGGCCCTATGGTTTCAAAACCGATGGATCAACTGGATTTTGCAGGCATCTTGATTCAAGTCATGGATATTGCGCGTCGTTTCCACTTGGAAATTCCACCGCAATTGATGTTACTCCTCAAGACATTGGTTCATGTTGAGGGTTTAGGTACAGACCTTTATCCTCAGCTTGATATTTGGAAACTGGCGAAACCGATTCTGACAGAATGGGTCAAAGCCAATATGAACCCCGTTAAAAATGTCAAAGAAATCGGACAACAGATTCCAGATTTATTGCTTGGTGCTCAAGACTTACCAAGCCTGATCATCGACAGTCTAAATGGATTAAAAAATCAGTCTGCATGGCATGACAAACAATTGCGTGAAATTCAACAAATGCGCCTACAAATGCAACATCAACAACGCCGCAGTTGGATTTTTGGCAGCATCATGTTGATTTTACTTACCATTGCGATTATTACACCTTGGTTTATATCGATTATTCTTATCGTATTAAGTAGTCTTTTAGCGCTATGGCGTATGGCGAAATAAAGCAAAAATCCTCTGTTTTCGCAGAGGATTTTTTATATCAATTTTCAAAAATTAATTACGATCAGTTAAAATCACAATTCAACCAATTTATAACGCCCTTAAAAGAATAAATAATGAAAACAGTCCATTTTGCAATCATTGGTGCAGGTACCGCTGGATTGGCAACAGCCATTTTACTTGCCAGACAAGGTCATCAAATTACGATTTTTGAGCAAGTTGATGAGCTTTGTCCTGTAGGTGCTGGTTTACTGTTACAACCAGCAGGCTTAGCAGTTTTTGAACATCTTGGTGTACTCGACCATACCCTGAAACTTGGCGCAAAAGTCACAGGCTTAGAGGGGCAACTTGCTGATAAAAGACTGCTAGTGAACAGCCACTATCATCAAGCTGGCTCAAATTTCTACGGTATCGGGATTC
The DNA here is from genome assembly GCF_000241225.1 of Acinetobacter sp. NBRC 100985. Classification (NCBI taxonomy): domain Bacteria; kingdom Pseudomonadati; phylum Pseudomonadota; class Gammaproteobacteria; order Moraxellales; family Moraxellaceae; genus Acinetobacter; species Acinetobacter sp. NBRC 100985. The sequence goes on from NZ_BAEB01000014.1 coordinate 40,900, forward strand.
ATCGTGCGACCTTATGTCACGTATTAACTGAAAAACTGGCTGGGTACGCAAATCAAATCACATGGTGTATGGGGCATAGCATTGATCAGGTCGAAGAACGTCATAACGAAGTTCGTTTAGTTGGCTCATACCAACAGCAAAGTTTCGATGCTTGTTTTGATGCTGTACTGATTGCCAATGGTGCACGGAGTCAATTACGCCCTAAAGCATGGGTCAAAGTAGATCAAGCTTATCCTTGGGGAGCAGCATGGAGTATTGTGCCTGAGTGCGCCGTATTAGACCCTAAGATTCTGCATCAATTTTATGATCGTTCCAAAATTATGATGGGCGTCTTGCCTACAGGTGCAATTCCATCCGCACCACAACAACGGCTATCCAGTGTGTTTTGGAGTTTGCCGACTTCGCAGTTAAGTACGTTCTTGCAAAATGAACAGGCAAAGCAACATTGGTTGAAACAGGTTTCTAATCGTTGGCCAGATGTTGCTGATTGGCTAGAGCAGCTTTTATTGAGTGAACAACATCAACCTCAATGGCTTTCTGCCCAATATCGTGATGTGGTGATGTCTCAATATGGACAAGGTCGAATCGGGGTCATTGGTGATGCGGCACATGCCATGAGTCCACAATTGGGACAAGGTGCGAATATGGCACTTTTAGATGCATGGGCATTTTCTCAGTCCTTGCAAATTGCTCAGAAAAACCAGCAGATCGACTGGACGATATTATGGCAACACTATCACCAACACCGTCGTTCTTCGACCCAATTCTACCAATTTCTCAGTCGACTCCTCACCCCTCTTTATCAATCAGATCATTGGTGGGCAGGTGGATTACGCGACCTTGTTTTCCCTTGGCTGTATCAAATCCCGTATTTCCGTAAAGAAATGGCAATCACCATTTCAGGTTTAAAAACAGGTATGTTCCAACAAATGAGCTATCAACAGATTGCGGCATACCAACACAATCAAAATGTCTTGATTGAAAATAATCAATCATTACCTGAATATGACTAAGTGCAAAATAGGATTTGAATTAAATATGAAAATTAGTCATTTAGATCATTTAGTTCTGACCGTTGCCGATATTGAGACAACTTGTCAGTTTTACCAATCAGCCTTGAATTTTGAAGTTATCACCTTTGGTGATAACCGTAAGGCCTTAAAATTCGGCACTCAAAAAATCAACCTGCATCAAGCAGGTAAAGAGTTTGAACCCAAAGCTCATCAACCCACTGCTGGCTCAGCTGATTTATGTTTTATTGCAGAAACACCGTTAGATGAAATCATTAAGCATCTACGATTACTGAATGTCGAAATTATTGAAGGGCCTATTGAAAGAACAGGTGCTGTAGGAAAAATTATTTCTGTTTATGTTCGTGATCCCGATCAAAACTTGATTGAAATTTCGAACTACCTTTAATTCAGCAAACCGATTTTTTAACCAACAAGCATAGCCAACCCTAGCCACAAACGCTACACTAACGGCTTTCCACCAAATGGATTTCCACTCATGTCAAACTGGTTAGATGAAGTTAAATTTGATTCCAATGGTCTTGTTCCTGCCATTGCGCAACATCATCAAACTGGTCGAGTGTTAATGGTTGCGTGGATGAATCGTGAGGCTTTACAACTGACAGCTGAAAAAAATCAGGCGGTGTATTACTCACGTTCACGTCAAAAATTGTGGCACAAAGGCGAAGAATCAGGACACTTTCAAACGGTGCATGAAATTCGTCTCGATTGCGATGCTGATGTTATTATTCTTCAAATAGAACAACACGGCGGTATTGCTTGTCATACAGGTCGAGAGTCTTGTTTTTATCGAAAACTCACACCTCAAGGCTGGGAAATCGTTGATGCCCAACTGAAAGATCCAACTGCAATTTATGGTGCATCCGCAAAAACAGAAGTGCATGACCATAGCCACAGCGAACAAATCGATGTTTTGGGCTATTTAGGTCGCTTAATGCAAGAACGTAAGAATGCTGAAGCTGATAGCTCTTATGTTGCTAGTCTATATAAAAAAGGTATCAATAAAATCTTAGAAAAAGTCGGCGAAGAAAGTGTCGAAAGCATCATCGCAGCAAAAGATTATGCAGTGCATGCTTCGCTTGAAAATAAACATGACCTGATCTATGAAGTTGCTGATCTTTGGTTCCACAGCATTGTGATGCTTGGCTACTTTGATCTCGACCCTCAAGTCGTATTGGATGAACTTGCACGTCGCCAAGGCTTATCAGGTTTAGTCGAAAAAGCCAATCGTAGCAAAGAAGCGTAAGCATCGCCTGTGTCGAGTATCGAGAAACCCAAAGCGACTTATGAGCAAGCTGTTGCCATAGACAATGCTCGTTTAGGACAATCCTTTAAAGTGATTGCCTATGCTGGCACAGGTAAAACGACAACCTTACAAATGATCAGTGATGCCATGCCTGAACGGCGTGGTATGTATTTGGCATTTAACAAAGCCATCGCAACAGAAGCGCAGAGTAAATTTCACGGCAATGTAAATTGTCGAACATTCCACTCGCTCGCTTTTCGCAGTGTGCCACGCGGGGTAACGGATAAATTACGTTTACCACGTCTTAGTCCAAGTTTTATGGCCAAAGAATATCGCCTAGAACCGATTACTTTGCGTCGACTCATGGGTGGACGTTATGAAAAATACGTTTTGATGCCAAGCCGTTTGGCAAGCCTAGTTGCCAATGCGGTGAGCTATTTTTGTTCGACCAGTTCACAATATCCAGCGCCTCGTCATATTCAAGCACCGAGTTGGTTGCATCAGGATGATATCGAATCTTTACAACAGCATCTTTATCCTGCGGTTGAACGTCGCTGGTTAGAATCGATTGATCCAAATCATCAAGCAGGCATTGGGCATGACATTTATCTGAAATTATGGGCATTGTCTGAACCGAATATTCCTGCGGATTATGTGCTATTTGACGAAGCACAAGATGCCGATCCCTTGATGTTAGGCATTTTGTTGCGTCAGAAAAGCACCCAAGTGATTTATGTCGGTGATGCACATCAACAAATCTATGCTTGGCGTGGTGCAATTAATGCGATGCAACAAATGCCACTACCTGAAAGCCGTTTGACCACCTCGTTCCGTTTCGGTGATGCAATCGCAGATGTGGCAAATAGTTTGCTTGGTGCACTCAATGAAACTGTCCCTCTACTCGGCAATCCAAATGTAAAATCAAGTGTGGTGAATAAACCGCACACCAAAATGCGTGATGCCATCCTGTGCCGTACCAATGCCCGCGCGATGGAGTTACTGCTTTCAGGTCTGGTGCATGGCGACAAAGTCAGCTTACAAGCAGATCATCAAAAACTCAGTCGTTTTGTTGATGCGGCAAGCTTATTAAAACAAGGCAAACGCATTACCGATGTCCCTGAGCTGGCTTGGTTTAACTCATGGCATGATGTACATGAATATTGTGAGACCAATGACGGCAGCGACATTAAACCATTGGTTAAATTGGTCGATGATCACGGCACAGAACCACTTAAAAAAGCCCTTGCCAAAATCACACCGATTGAACAAGCTGATTATGTGATCTCAACGGCACATAAAGCCAAAGGACTGGAATGGAATCGTGTCCATATCGAAGATGATTACCAATTCAAAGTGAATGGGCTGGAACATAAAATTACAGATGAAGAATTAAGATTACTTTACGTTGCCTGTACTCGTGCTAAAGTAAGTTTAAATATTCACCATCTTTTTGACTTAATACAACAATTAAAACGGTGCGCTCCCTCAGGTCTTCGTCAGTCAGCAGGTTAAAGCGCTTAGATTGAGGTGAGAGCCTATGCAACTTGAATCCGTTCTCTTCAAGCATGTTGGAATGTTTCGAGACTTAACTGTCGAATTTCAGGCTGAGCGTCCTGTCACACTTATTTTGGGTGATCAAGCTACAGGCAAAACCACGCTATTAAAAAATATCTACCAAGCATTAACGTGGTTCTCGGCACGTTATAAAGATATACGAACAGCGGGCGTAGTCATTTCTGATCAAGACATTATGCTGACCCGACTCCAAGCAAAAATTCAAATGCAAGTTCGTATGAGTGCTGAACTGACTGGTAGTTTGGCGGAGAGCAGTTCAGCCGCTGAAACGGACACTCAAAGCTGTGTTTGGAAATTATTTAAGACATTTAATAGTCAAGGTGTCGGTATCAGTCAAGTCGAGACACAGCAGCTTGATCAAATGGTTACGCTTTATCAAAAAACCAGCTTACAAGATCCTTTATTTGGCTTACCACTGATTGCTTATTATCCTGCTGAACGCTTTGTCCATGAAATCAATTTACAAAGCAAAAATGTTCCAGGAATTTTACAAGAAATCTCTGCTTATGATCTTACGGCGATTCCCTACACCACTTTTGCGCGTTTTTTTGAATGGTTACGTGAAATTAGTGATGTAGAAAATGCCCACTCAGCTCATATTGTTCGCCGCTTAATGGGGAATGATTTTAGCCAACAAAATCAATTGGAAATATTAAATCAATTACAGCAAGAATTGGCTAATCATCCAAAGCAACTATCTGCCCCAAATCTGTATGCATTGAAAAAAAGCTTACATACCATTTTTCCTGACCTGACGGATCTCTACATTCAATATGTTCCAAAATTACAATTGATCGTACGTTATCGTGATCAGTTAATTCCATTTCAACAGCTCTCAGCCTCCCTCAAAACATGGATTGCACTTGTCGGTGATATTACTCGTCGCATGTGCTTACTCAACCCGCATTGTTTTGATCCTTGTTTAGAAGGCGAAGGCATTTTATTAATTGATCAGATCGATCATCAGCTTGATCAAAATAATTGTGCTGAGATTTTGCAACGACTTCATCAAGCATTTCCAAGACTACAAATTATCGCTTCAGGCAATCGAGATGAATTGCTTGAACATGCCGTGGATTATCAATGTTTACGTTTAGACGCCAAAGAAATCTACGAAATCAATGTAGAAAAGTCTCAACAACAACTCTCTCAACTGTATAACGAACTAGTTTGGACTGAAGGAAATAACATCGCTCAAACGCACAACTTACTGGAAACAGAAACACTGATTAGCCGAGTGGATGAATTATTTCATCAAATACAGGAGCTTAACCCTCAAGAAAAAAATGATTTATTAAGCTTATTAAAAATTGATGATACCCCCGAAGAAACACCGCTTTAATCATTTGTTTTATCGACTGAATTTTCCCGACCAAACTCAGCCTGATGTTGTTATTTTCATGTAATAACATCGGGTTTTTGTTCATATTTTATAGTAAGATAAAGCTCATTTTATTTTCAAGTTGTGCAATACAACTTGCTGCCTCCGTTAACTTGATTGGGTTTCGAGATTTGAAACTTTGGCGCTCTCTTTGAATGCCTGTGAGTCTCGAAAAGAAAATTCACCCTTAGGTCGCTCCCGACCTAAATCATCGACATGGATACCAGTGTGCTACCGATTATTATCTTATTACCGCTCATACTCGGCACCACCCTTGTCGCACAATTGCAACGTATTTCGCGGGGCATGACGGCACTAGGGGCAATTGGCATCAGCCTTAGTTGTTTCATTTTACTTCTTACTCAGGCAGAAACTGTTCTTCAGGGAAATACTCTGCAACAAAGCTGGGATTGGCTTCCTCAACTTGGAATCAATCTAAGTTTTCGCCTAGATGCATTAGGTTTATTGTTTGGTCTGCTGATTAGCGGTATCGGTACACTCATTTATATTTACGCCTATTATTATCTGAGTCCGAAAAACTCTCTTAGTAAGCTTTATCAATTATTAATGCTGTTCATGGCGGCAATGCTTGGTATCTCACTTTCCAATAACCTCATTATCTTATTGGTATTTTGGGAATTAACCAGTATTTCATCATTCCTTTTAGTGGGTTATTGGAGTCAATATGATGCTGCGCAACGCGGCGCTCGTATGGCACTCACCATTACAGGAATGGGCGGTCTTGCAATGCTCGGTGGCTTTGTCTTACTTGGACAAATCACAGGAACGTATCAAATCGATCAGCTTGTGCTGATGAAAGATACGATTCAACAGCATTACCTTTTTGTACCAACCTTATTATTAATTTTATTGGGTGCATTCACTAAAAGTGCGCAGTTCCCATTTCACTTTTGGTTACCCAATGCGATGGCTGCGCCAACGCCTGTTTCCGCTTATCTGCATTCAGCAACCATGGTTAAAGCAGGTATTTTCCTGCTCGCACGTTTAGCACCTATTTTTATTGGCGCTGCGCTGTATCACAATATCGTCACTTTTGTCGGTCTATTCACACTGTGTATGGCGGCAGGTTTTGCAATTTTCAAAGAAGATCTCAAAGGTCTGTTAGCATATTCAACAATCAGCCATTTAGGTCTAATTGTATGTTTACTGGGGATCGGTTCTCCCCTTGCTGTCGCTGCTGCGATTTTTCACATCATCAACCATGCAACCTTTAAAGCTGCATTGTTCATGATTGCTGGAATCATTGACCATGAAACGGGTACGCGTGACTTACGTAAACTCAGTGGCGTTTGGCAATTACTGCCTTTCACAGGCACATTAACCATGATCACTGCAGCCTCAATGGCGGGTGTTCCATTAACCAACGGTTTTATTTCCAAAGAAATGTTCTTTACTGAACTGCTTGCAAACTTGTCTGGTCCAGTGATGGTCATTTCGGCAATTGTTGCAACTTTGGCAGGGATCTTTGCGGTTAGCTACTCAATTCGCTTGGTTCACGGCGTGTTCTTTGACGGTGAAGTTGGTAAACAAGTCCCAAATAAAGATGCACATGAGCCTGCATTAGGAATGCGTCTACCAGCAATCATTTTGGCAACTTTGTGTATTTTAGTCGGGATTCTTCCAGCTCTTCTTGCAGGCACGATGGTCAATAGCGTGACTCGCTCAAGCTTGGCACAACCTGAATTTGAAGGCGTTCACCTCGCGATTTGGCATGGAGTCAATGCACCACTACTCATGAGTGTGATTGCTTTGATTGGCGGTGCTATCTTCTATTTTGCATTGGCAAAAGATGGGCGTATCCGCAAAATTGACCTTGATCCTTATCTAGGTAAGTTTCAAGGCAAGATCATATTTGAGTTGTTCCTAAAACATTTACTGTTAAATAGCAGAAAGATTAAACAAGCAACAGAAAATGGCTCATTACAAAGCTATCTGCTATGGATCGTTTTGTTCAGTATTTTGATGGTTGGCTTACCGCTGTTCAATCAAGGTCTCACTACGGGCACTCGTGAACTGACACATGCACCGTGGGTTGCGATTGTCCTTTGGCTAACACTATTCTCTGGCTGCTGGATGATGTTGTGGTTTCACCACGAACGTATTAAGGCAGTGTTGATTAGTGGTGCAGTTGGTTTGGTTGTCACTATGACTTTTGTGACTCTATCTGCACCCGATCTAGCCCTAACGCAAATTACCGTTGATATTGTAACCACTGTCTTATTATTAATGAGTCTGTCGTTATTACCACAACTTACACCATACGAATCAAGTCGTTCACGTCGTTGGAGAGATGCAAGCTTAGCCATCGCAGGTGGCTTAGGTATTGGTTGGATTGCTTGGTTATTATTAACTCGAGATCACAATTCAATTTCATGGTTCTTCATGCAGCAAGCGATTCCACTTGGTGGTGGTTCAAATGCAGTGAACGTAATTCTTGTCGATTTCCGTGGATTCGATACCTTTGGTGAAATCGCCGTATTAGGCATTGCAGGTATTGGTGCGCTTTGCTTGATGGATGGTATGCGTGCGCATGGCACCACCATGACCCAAGGTCTGACTTACCGTTTTAATCCATCACCACTGATGCTAAGAATGACCGCTTCTTGGATCTTGCCACTTGCGCTTGTTGTCAGTGTCTATATCTTCTTGCGTGGTCATAACTATCCGGGTGGTGGATTCATTGCGGGTTTGATTACTTCGATGGCACTGATCATTCAGTACATTGTTCTAGGGCAAGACAAAACTGAGCAGATGCTAAAAGCCAAATCAGGTCGTTTATATGAGATTTGGATTGGTTCTGGTTTAACCATTGCTGGTTTAACAGGTATTGCAGCATGGTATTGGGCACGCCCCTTCTTAACTAGTGCACATATCTATGTCGAGCCTCCCCTACTCGGAAAAATGCATCTAGCTTCAGCAGCAGCTTTTGACCTAGGTGTTTATATCACCGTTGTAGGTGCAACCATGTTATTGATTTCAGTCTTAGGTGACTCACGCCATTCAAGCATGTCTGGCCCAATCCCAAGTGGAGATAAATAATGGTTAGTATTGAATTTTTACTTGCATCTGGGATTGGCTTACTGACCGCGACAGGAATCTATTTAATTCTTCGTGCGAGAACCTTTCCTGTTGTTCTGGGTTTGGCCATGATCGGCTATGCTGTCAACCTGTTCCTATTCGCAATGGGACGTTTACAGGTCAATGCTCCAGCTATCTTGACTGAAGCAACCAAAGTTACAGACCCACTGCCTCAAGCACTTGTGTTAACTGCAATTGTAATTGGTTTTGCAACGACTGCGTTTATCGTACAACTTGCTCTCCGTAGCCGATATGAGTCTGGTACAGATCATGTCGACTCTAAAGAAGAACCCACCTTGACTTATGACCCACGTGAGGATGAGCCATAATGTTCGATTTTTACAATTTTTGGCTTACTCATACTCCTATTCTCAGTATCTTAGTTCCAGCTTTTACCAGCTTTATCCTATTGATACTTGGAAATCCAGGTTCAGGTTCTTTAAAGCAAGACTGGCGTCAACCTTGGCGTCGAGGCATTAGTTTCGTTTCAGCGTTAATCGGTTTAGGGCTGGCAATAAGTTACTTCTCAATTGCAAGTACAGGACAAATCACGGTTTATCAACTCAGTGAATGGTCTGCTCCTTTTGGTATTGTATTAGTGCTTGATCGTCTTTCAGCCTTCATGCTGCTATTGACCTATGCCCTCGCTGTACCTGTTATGTGGTATGCCAGTGAAAACTGGGATACGCGTGGTCGCTATTTCCATGCCATGTTCCATTTCCTGTTGATGGGATTATCTGGTGCATTCCTAACAGGCGATTTATTTAACTTATTTGTCTTCTTTGAAATTCTATTGATGGCATCTTATGTGCTTTTATTGCATGGACAAGGGCGCCCACGTTTTCAGCTGGGTGTGCATTACGTCACCATCAATTTGCTTGCATCTGCACTCTTTCTAATCGGCTTAGGCATGATTTACGGCAGTGTCGGTAGCTTAAATATGGCTGATGTCGGTCGCCTTATTCCAACATTAGACAATGATCAGCATAAACTTGCGATTGCAGGCGGCTTACTTCTGTTTGTTGTGTTTGGCATTAAAGCAGCGATGCTGCCTGTAGGCTTCTGGTTACCTAAAACCTATGCCGTTGCGAGCACACCTGTTGCTGCAATTTTTACCATCATGACCAAAGTCGGTATTTACGCCATTTTGCGTGTTAATGGCACTGTGTTTGATGATGCAATGGCACAAGATATTCTTAAAAACTGTCTATTAGTCATTGGCTTAGTGACTTCTATTTATGGAGCAATTGGCGCACTTGGTGTAGACCGTTTACGTCGCTTTGTGGGTTTCATGGTGTTGTCATCTATCGGAACATTACTGATTGCAATCTCGATGTTCAATACAGCAGCATGGGCAGCAGGTCTTTACTATCTAGTTCACAGCACATTGATTGCAGCAGCATTCTATTTATTCTGTGGTTGGATTACATCACAACGTGGTGCATTTAAAGACCACCTCAAAGTTTCCCCTAAAATGAAACAGGAAAAGGCTGCGGCATTTACCTACTTTACCATTGCCTTAATGCTTGCTGGTTTACCACCTTTTAGTGGGTTCCTTGGCAAGGTGTTTATTTTACAAGCCACCGCTGAAACGGCTTATCAAGGTTGGATTATTGCTGTTATTTTAATTGTCAGCTTGCTGAGTATCATCGCACTTACCCGCGTTGGTTTCATTCTGTTCTGGCGAGCTACACCACCAGAGGAAAATCCAAACGAAGAAGCTTATGCTGTTTATCAAGCTTTACCAGAAGTAGCTCCAAAACGAAATGATAAAGCGATTTATATTCTATTGGGTACTTTAATGGCTTATGTAGTATTTGCTGCTCCAATTCAAAACTATATGGCTTTGACTGCACAGCAAATCCAAAATCACGCCCTTTATCAGCAAGCCATTTTAAAGACGGATAACCAAGGCCGTGCGATCAGCGTTCAACCTTATGATCCAAGCTATTTGCCAGAAACAAAATATGGTGGTGAAGTAGAAGATCATAATGCTTTACTTATTCCTGATGTGATTTCCAAACCAACACTGCAAGGTGAGCACATCTCTGAATATAAGCAACGCCAAATTGCAGAACAAACGTTAGAAGCACCAACGATTCCAAATACCACTCAGTTAAAACCAATGGAGGAACACTAACATGCAAAAAGTAGCTTTGCTTGACCGTTGGTTCCCCCACCCTTTCGTGTCTTTTTTGGTTTTTCTGAGTTGGTTAATGCTGTCGCATAGTCTGGACTTAACGGATATATTAGTGGCCATCCTATTGGCGATTATTATTCCACGTTTAGTTGGGCCATTTATTTCTAGAACGCCACACATTCACTGGACACCAGCAGTAAAATTATTTTTTGTTGTGTTTTGGGATATTATCGTTTCAAACTTCCGCGTGGCAAAAATGGTGTTGGGTCCAATGGATCAACTCCATCCGAGATGGTATCGCGTTCCACTAGAAACTGAGCATGAAGAAGTGAATACTCTTCTCGCGATGATCATTACTACGACACCAGGTACGGTTTCAGCAGGGATTGATCAAGAGCGTGGCGATATTCTCGTCCACGCACTTAGCTCAGATGACACTGAACTCGATATTCAAGAAATCAAAAAACGCTACGAAACACCTTTACTCGAAATCTTTGATGTAAAGATTGAAGAAGGAGCAAGCAAATGACAATTTTACCTTATGCGCTTGGCATTAGCTTAATTGCCATTACTATCTCAATGTTTCTATGCCTGATCCGATTGATTATCGGCCCATCTGTGATTGATCGCCTACTTGCTTTAGACACACTATTTCTAAATGCGACATGTCTTATTGTTGTTTTAGGTGTGTATTGGGTAAGTACCAATGTCTTTGAAGGAGCACTATTGGTTGCAATGCTAGGCTTCGTTTCGACAGCTGCGCTTGCTCGTTATTTCACAACGGGTCATGTCATTGACTAAGGAGATGAGCTATGCAGTTAATCATTGAAATCATTATTTCTTTCTTCCTTATATTCGGTGCTTTCTTCATGCTGGTCGGATCGATCGGCATGGTTCGACTACCAGACTTATTTATGCGTCTGCATGCCCCAACGAAGTCGAGTACGTTAGGATTAGGAAGTTTTCTAATTGCAGCAATGATCTTTGGCGCAACACAGGGGCGTTTTGGTTTTGCTGAATTATTAATTACTTTATTTGTCTTTATTACTGCACCAGTATCAGCAAATTTAATGGCACAAGCTGCGATTCATTTACGCCTACGTTCAAATAGTGGCGAAGTTCCCGAAGCTTTAAATCGTCCATTACCGTGGCAGCGTTATCGCCGTGTCGCAAATAAAGAAGACCAACAATAGTTGGTCTTCTTCTGTCTATGGCAGTGCTTTACGCTTCACCAAAACTCTCACCTTAGTCTTCATTCAAAAAGCCTTCTTTGATTTGTTCTGGCATCCCCTCATGCCACCACTGATAAATTGAGGCTTTAATTTCCTCATCATCCTCTGGATCATTGAATGGTTCATCATCTTCACGAACCAATTCATCACCATCAAATTTAAACCAAAATTCCCAAGGATCATCATCGCCCTGACCTCGTGCTTGCACATGAATATCAGGTAATAATTCTTTTAAAAATAATAAAATATTCTCAATATTTTCGTCACCGTTTGAGCCGTGAGTAAAATCAAGCACAGCAAAACCTGCAACATAAACCAAACTTTCTGGCGCAAGGTCATACTCAACAGAATCAATCTGATCAAGCAACTCTTGCGCTATATCACCTGCTTCTGGATTAATCACTAAACTTGACTGAATAAACTTTTCTTCATCACCATGATGTGTGGTAAATAAAGCCTCTAGTTGTTTCATGACCTGATCATCTGAATGCTTATAGTAAAGACGGCTATGTAGTTCCACCTAAGTTCCCCTATGCAATATTTTTAAATAATTTTTATATTCTTAAATTTTAGAACATGGATTCACAATAACAAAAAATCATGTTTTTTTACAATATATTAGCGACTTAATCTGTCGTAATATTTTTTATTTATTACATAAAAAAACCACCCTTAGGTGGCTTTTTTCTTTATTCTTTCTCATCTTGCCCTTGTTCAGGCAGATCCTTTACGGCTTCAGCAATCAGACCAAACATGTAGTTACCATATGCATTGGTTTTATCGTAATGAAAACGCAATCTCGGCGTAATACGTGTCTTGATACGACGACTCAATTCATGACGCAAGAAACCAGAAGCTTTATTCAATACATCTAAAGTTTCTTTATTCGCTGCTTCACTTTGCTCATCACCAAGCTCACGCCCCATTACTGTGACATAAACTTCAGCATATCCCATGTCAGCACTGACTTTCACTGCTGAGATGGTCACTAGACCACCTAAGCGAGGATCTTTAAGCTCTTGACGGATTAGCTCAGACAACTCACGTTGTACAGAATCCGCCATGCGCTTTAAGCGTTGGCTACCCGCCATTAAAGACTCCGTTTAATTAACTGAACATCATACACTTCGATCTTATCTTGTGCTTTGATGTCTTTATAACCTTTGACTGCAAGACCACATTCCATACCAGCACGAACTTCTTCAACCACTTCTTTATAGCGACGAAGAGATTCAAGCTCGCCTTGGAACACAACCACGTCATCACGTAATACGCGGATTGGTTTGTTACGGTGTAATACACCTTCAAGAACCATACAGCCCGCTGCAGCACCAAACTTACTTGAATGGAACACTTCACGCACTTCAGCAACACCCAAAATCGTTTCACGGTGTTCAGGTGCAAGCTTACCGCTCATTGCTGCTTTTACGTCATCAATTAATTGATAGATCACGCTGTAGTAACGGATATCAATGCCATCTTGATCAGATTTCTGACGCGCTGTGTTATCCGCACGTACGTTAAAGCCCAATAATACAGCTTCAGAAGACTCTGCTAAAGTTACATCAGATTCTGTGATTGCACCAACACCAGAACCAATTACGCGTACTTTAACTTCATCAGTTGAAAGCTCATCAAGCGCAACATGTAATGCTTCAAGCGTACCACGTACGTCTGTTTTAAGCACAACGTTAACTGTTGGAATATCTTTTTTGCCCATTGAAGCCATGATGTTTTCAAGACGCATCGAGCTTGCACGCTCAAGACGTTTTTGACGCTCACGGTCTGCACGAGCATCAGCAACTTCACGTGCTTTTTTCTCGTCATTGACAACAAGAACTTCATCACCCGCCATTGGCGCTTCTGGTAAACCAAGAATTTCCACTGGAATTGATGGGCCAGCTGAAGTGATACGTTGACCATTTTCATCAGACATCGCGCGAACACGACCATAAGATGAACCAGCCAATACTAAGTCACCAATATTCAACGTACCATTTTGTACAAGAATAGAAGTTACTGCACCACGACCTTTATCAACACGCGCTTCGATAACAACACCTTGTGCTGCACCTTCAGCAGATGCTTTAAGCTCCAACATTTCCGATTGGATCAGGATCAGATCAAGCAACTCATCAATACCCGCACCTGTATGTGCCGATACTTTAGCAACTGGAACATCACCGCCCCACTCTTCAGGAACGATTTCTTTAGTTGTTAATTCATTTAACACACGATCTGGATCAGCTGACTCTTTATCCATCTTGTTAATCGCAACGATGATTGGCGTACCCGCAGCACGCGCATGATCAATCGCTTCAGCTGTTTGTGGCATCACACCATCATCAGCAGCAACCACAAGAACAACGATATCAGTCGCCTTCGCACCACGAGCACGCATAGACGTAAACGCAGCATGTCCAGGTGTATCTAAGAAAGTAATAATACCTTTCTCAGTTTCAACATGGTAAGCACCGATATGCTGGGTAATACCACCCGCTTCACCTGCCGCTACTTTAGCACGACGGATACGGTCTAATAATGATGTTTTACCATGGTCAACGTGACCCATGATTGTTACAACTGGTGGACGAGTTGTTTGCTCACCACGAGCTTCTTCAGCCGCTTCAAGTAAGTTATCTTCTGCTTGTGTATCAGAAACAAGAATTGGGTTATGACCTAATTCTTCAACTACCAATACCGCTGTATCTTGATCAATTGATTGGTTCTGAGTAACAAGCTCGCCCATTTTCATAAGCATCTTGATAACTTCACGAACTTTTACAGCCATTTTTTGCGCTAGATCAGCAACAACAATGGTTGAACCAATTTCTACATCATAAATCTGTTTCTTAACAGGCTTTTCAAAACCATGCTTATTTGATTGGCTGGTCTTTAAACCACGTTTGTGATGTTGACGGCTGAAGTTTTGCTCTTCTTGATTATGACGACCACCTTTCTTCTGACCACGCGGGTTAGTTGCACCACCACGTTTAATTTCACGGTCTTCTTGATTAAATGAGTCTTCATATGCTTGGCCAACAAGGCCCGCAGCCAATGGAGAATCATCAATCACACGAATTGTTGTCGTCGCATCATCACTTGAGTATTTAGATGCCATTTTACGCATCTGCTCAAGTGTACGTTGTTGAGCTTCTTCAGCCGCTTTACGACGTACTGCTTCTTCAGTTGCTTTTAACTTCGCAGCTTCAGCTTCACGCGCTTTCTTTTGTTCAGGTGTTTCTGTTGGACGAATAACAGGGGCTTTGATTACTTTATCGCTATTACGCTTTTTCACCACAACAGCTGCTTTCGCAGTTGTTTGACC
Organism: Acinetobacter sp. NBRC 100985; assembly: GCF_000241225.1. Lineage (NCBI taxonomy): Bacteria > Pseudomonadati > Pseudomonadota > Gammaproteobacteria > Moraxellales > Moraxellaceae > Acinetobacter > Acinetobacter sp. NBRC 100985. The sequence goes on from NZ_BAEB01000014.1 coordinate 55,932, forward strand.
TGAACCATCAGAAGTATGCGCTGCACGCATTGCTTCTAACGTTGCATTGGCTTTTTGTTCCGCACTGTTACGTGCTTTTTGCTCAGCTTCTTCACGTACTTTTTGCTCAACACGTGCTTTCACATCCGCTTCTGCACGCGCTTTTGCTTCTGCAGCAAGTAACTCTGGATTCGGTTTCGCAAAAACTTGTTTCTTACGTACTTCTACGTTGATATTTTTTGCTTTACCCGATGTACTTGTTACTTTTGCAGTACTCGTTGTTTTACGTTTCAACGCAATTTTTCCTGTGTTACCACTTTCTTGACCATGAACTTTTTTCAAGTGATTGATCAAAGTATCTTGCTGTTCAGTGGTAATAATGTCATCTGCTTTACGCTGTGGTAGACCTGCATCACGAACCTGCTCTAGGAGTTTCTCTACAGGACGTTCTACACTGAGTGCTAACTCTTGAATCGACTTGTCCGTCATCTATTATCTCCTAGTTAAACCATGATTCACGTGCTTTCATAATTAATTGTCCAGCTTTGTCATTATCTAAGCCTTCGATATCAGAGATATCATCAGTTGCTTGATCAGCCAAATCATCAACAGTAATTACACCACGCGCCGCCAATGCATACGCAATCTCAGTTGTCATACCTTCCATACCGAGAAGTTCTGCACTTGGCTCTTGAATATTTTCTTGCTGTTTCAACGCATCTGTTAAAGCAGCTTCTTTTGCACGGCTTTGTAGCAATTCAACCAAATCTGCTTCAAGCTCAATTTCGTCAAATGTTTCAGCTGGTACATAAGCAATCTCTTCCAATGAAGTGAAGCCCATTTCAACCAAAGCCATTGCTAAATCTTCTTCAATATCAAGACGTGTAATAAACATATCTAAATATTGCTGTGCTTCGTTTTGCTGACGAGCACGATACTCTTCTTCTAACATCATGTCGAGTTTATAACCCGTTAATTCTGATGCTAAACGAACATTTTGACCTTGCGAACCAATTGCACGCGCTAACTGATCATTGGTTGCAAAGATAATATCCGCACTGCGTGCATCTTCATCAAGTACAATTCCAGATACATCAGCTGGCTCTAATGCACTTGCGATATACTGTGCTGGGTCATCAGACCACACCACAACATCAATACGCTCGCCATTTAACTCTTGTTGCACTGCTTGAATACGTGTACCACGCATACCAATACAAGCACCAACAGGGTCAATGCGATGATCATTAGTTTTCACTGCAATTTTAGCACGAACACCCGGTTGACGAGCTGCCGCTTTAATTTCAATGATTTCTTCAGAAATTTCTGGAATTTCTTTCTTCATTAATGCGATTAACATTTCAGGACGAGCACGAGACAATAATAATTGTGCACCACGACCTTCACGGTTTACGTTATATAAAATTGCATTGATACGCTGTTTCGGACGTAACATTTCTTTGTGAATCGTTTCTTCACGCGCCAAATAAGCTTCAGCATTATCACCAAGATCAATGATGAAACCATCTTTAGTTTGCTTTTTCACTTCACCGTAAATCAGCTCACCGACTTTAGACTCATAAGCATCTGCAACCAATGCACGCTCTGCTTCACGAATCTTTTGTACGATCACTTGTTTTGCGATCTGAGCAGCGATACGACCGAACTCAATCGACTCAACTTCTAACTCACGTACATCGCCGATTGACCATTGTGATGGGTCTACATCAGAGATCGCATCTTGGCATGCTGGCATTTCGTGATCTTCGTCAGCAACTACAGTCCATTGACGGAAAGTACGGTAATCACCTGTTTTACGATCAATCTCAACACGCAGTTGAGCTTCTTCAGAGTGTGTACCTTCGTAAAACTTTTTCTTCGTCGCGGCAACAAGGGCTTGTTCTAACGCTTCGAAGATCGCTTCACGACTAACACCTTTTTCATTACTAACCGTTTCTGCAACGGTAAGAATTTCGCGGCCCATAAGTCACCTACCGATTTCTTATAAAATTAAGTTAATATTAGTCTTGATAGATTAAATTTGCTTTATCAATATTATTACTATCAATTTCAAGCACATGCTTACCTTCCACTTCAACTTGGATCATTTCATTTTCTAAGTCTACGGAAAGTAATTTTGCTTGGAATTTTCGACGATTTTCGACAGCAGCAATTAATCGTAAAGCTACTTGTTGCCCAATGTATGCAGGCAATTGATCTAATTGGAAAAATGGACGATCCCAGCCTGGCGATGATACTTCTAATGCATATTCACCGGAAATAGGATCATGAACATCCAACATTGCACCGACTTGTTGCGTTACTAGAACACAATCTTGAACGCCAATACCACGCCCTTGTTCAACTTCACCATCTTCATTAATAACAGGTTCAGCGCTCTCATCAACGGCTTTATCAATATAAATGCGCAGTAAAGAACGTTTACCTTGTGGCAGGAATTCGATCCCCCACAGATCTACACCACAAGCCGCAACAGCGGGTGCGATAAGATCATGCAATGCTTGAGATTTATTTGATAATTTCATTTACTCTCGTCGCTCTTCTACGAGCCAATCAATCTTAACCGTATAGTGAAGCACGACTATTTGACCAATTGATGTCGAACGCTACACGATAGTTAAACAACCAATAAAAAAGGGCGATAATCGCCCCTATACTACACAGAAAAGCATAGCCTACTGTGCAAAAAGGCCCACCTTATGTGAGCCTCTTTTTAGAAACTTGGTAGCGGGAGCTGGATTTGAACCAACGACCTTCGGGTTATGAGCCCGACGAGCTACCAGACTGCTCCATCCCGCATCAACGTGCAAAAATTATATACAAATATGAAAAAAAGTCAATCTAAGTTTTCATATTTGCTTGATTAAGTTGCACCTTAATCAAATGGTAGCGGGAGCTGGATTTGAACCAACGACCTTCGGGTTATGAGCCCGACGAGCTACCAGACTGCTCCATCCCGCATCAACAATCACTGCATACACCAAACTTACTGGTTATTAAGTTTGGTGCGGAAGGGGGGACTTGAACCCCCACGCCCGAAAGCACTACCACCTCAAGGTAGCGTGTCTACCAATTCCACCACCACCGCAGCTTTGTGGGACGCATTCTATTCCTTTAAAACTAAAAAGGAAAGTCTTAATTCAACTTATTCAGTCGTTTTAGGTGCGTTTGATGAAGTTTCAGACGATGTAGCTGGTGCTTCCGTTGTGGTTTGTACAGATTTTAGACTATACGCATCTGTCGTTTGTTTTTTTGCAAATACAGCTAAAGTTAAACTTGTAGCAAAAAATAAAGCTGTAAAAATTGCAGTTAAACGCGTTAAAAAGTTGCCAGCGCCTGAAGCACCAAAAACTGTCGCCGCGCCGCCGCCGCCAAATGATGCCCCTGCTTCCGCACCTTTACCTTGTTGTACTAGAACCAAAGCAATGATCAAAATTGCTAAAATGATATGTACAACGAGTATAAAACTATACATCTCTATTCCTCGTTATTTGCTTTGAGCAAATGCTTTTGCGATTTGGTAAAAAGATTCAGCATTCAATGATGCACCACCAACCAAAGCACCATTAATGTCTGGGCATGCCGCTAATTCAACTGCATTTTCAGCTTTTACACTACCACCATAAAGGATCGCCATATCCTCTCCGAATGGCGTAATTTGTTTTAGGCCTTCACGAATTTTAGCGTGCATCGCTTGTGCGTCTGCTGGAGAGGCTGTTTTACCCGTACCAATTGCCCAAATCGGCTCGTAAGCAATCACAATATTCTGCCATTGCTCTGATTGAACCACGGATGCAATATCACAAATCTGCTGTAAAACAACTTGTTCGGCTTGACCTTGCTCACGCTGCTCAAGACTTTCACCCACACAATAAATCACAGTTAAATCTGCTTTTAAAGCGTTTTGTAACTTTATCTTTAGAATTTCGACATTGTCACCAAATAACTCACGGCGCTCTGAATGACCAATTAAAACGAATTCAATTTGGCTATCTTTTAAGAGCTCAGCACTTACCTCGCCAGTATAAGCACCTGTTCCAGCTATTCTAGAGACGTCTTGAGCAACGGTATAAATTTTTCGGTTCGCATCATTCAACTGTGCTTTTACCGCAGTTAATGCGATTGCAGTCGGCGCCACGCCAATATGACAGTGCTCAGGAGAAATCGACTGCTGTTGCAACAAAGCTTTAAATTCTTCTATTAATTGGAGAGCGTCAGCACGCATTGGATTTAATTTCCAATTACCAACAACCCAAGGGGTAATCGTCGAACTCGACATACTTCGCCCACCTACTGTTAATTTCTAAAAAATGCTGCATATTTTACACGTATTTTTAGAAAATTCAGTTTTTTTATAATGTGTAAAGTTAAAGCAACGAAAAAATTTGTAAGCTACGAAATGACAAAAGAAATAGGATAGCTATATAAAAAAAGATTAAATTTTCTAAGCGTAACTTTTTTATTTTTTTCTGATTGCTTTTATTATAAAAATTAATTCCCAAAAGACTCGATTAGTTCAAGGTTTTCAGCGTGAACCAAGTCAAAAACAACACTTTCACTAGTAGTATTTTTGCGTAACAAAAGTATAATTTTGTTATATAGCTATTATAACCATATTGTCATAAAGGCGGACAGATGTCAGGATTACATACGTCTCCAAAATTTTCGGGGTTTATTCGACGTTTAGTCGATGATGGTCATTTGACAGCAGCAAATATGCAAACTGCAATTGATGCTGCAAAAAAGGCTAAACAAGATATTGTTGCTCATCTGATTGAGCACCAACGAATATCACCTCTAATAATTGCGGAAAGCATTTCACTCGAGTTTGGTGAACCACTATTTGATTTAGCTGTTTACGATACAGCTATTCTTCCTCGCGAAATTACAGATCAAAAATTAATCCAGAGACATCGAATTGTACCTTTGGTACAGCGTGGTCAAATCTTATATGTAGCAACCAGTAATCCCACCAATATTGATGCCTTAGATGCAATTCGCTTCAATACTAAGCTTAACATTGAACCGATTATTGTTGAACACAACAAATTAGAAAAACTGATTGAACAACAGTTTGGTGATACTGGTAGCTTTGATTTTGGTGATGGTGAAGAGTTTGACTTAGAAGGTATTGATGTTGAGAGTGGTACATCTCAAGATGAAGATGAAGATGACGTCGCCCAAAGTGATGAATCACCAATTGTTAAATACATCAATAAATTATTAATTGATGCAATTCGCATGGGTGCATCTGATTTACACTTTGAACCTTATGAAAAAATGTATCGTGTTCGTTATCGTGTTGATGGAGTCCTTAGGCAAATTGCGAACCCACCATTACAAATGGCGAATCGATTAGCTTCACGTTTGAAAGTAATGTCACAAATGGATATTTCTGAGAAACGAATGCCACAAGATGGCCGGATTAAACTCAAACTATCCAAAACTAAGGCGATTGACTTCCGTGTCAACTCTCTTCCAACCTTATTCGGTGAAAAACTCGTTCTGCGTATCCTTGACCCATCGAGCGCGATGCTAGGTATTGAAGCACTGGGCTATGAAGATGAACAGAAAGCGTTATTCTTAGAAGCATTAGAAAAACCGCAAGGGATGCTCCTCATTACTGGTCCTACAGGGTCTGGTAAAACAGTCTCATTATATACAGGCCTCAATATTCTCAATACCGAAGATACCAATATTTCTACCGCGGAAGATCCCGTAGAGATTAACTTAGAAGGTATTAATCAGGTTAACGTCAACCCAAAAACAGGTTTAACCTTTTCTGCTGCACTAAAAGCATTCTTACGTCAAGACCCTGATGTCATTATGGTGGGTGAGATTCGTGACCTTGAGACTGCTGAAATTGCTATTAAAGCAGCGCAAACTGGTCATATGGTAATGTCTACTTTACATACAAACAGTGCGCCAGAAACATTGACTCGTTTACGTAATATGGGAGTTCCATCTTTCAATATTGCGACATCAGTCAATCTAGTTATTGCACAGCGACTAGCGCGCCGCCTATGCCGACAATGTAAAATACCTGTCGATATCCCTAAACAGAGCCTTTTAGAATTAGGGTTTACCGAACACGACCTTGCTGATCCAGAATTAAAACTATTTCAACCAGTAGGTTGTTCAGAGTGTAGAGAAGGCTATAAGGGTCGTGTTGGTATTTATGAGGTTATGAAAGTGACGCCTGAAATTTCTAAAATTATTATGGAAGATGGCAACGCTCTAGAAATTGCAGCAGCTTCGGAAAAAGCAGGCTTTAACAACTTACGTCGTTCTGGGTTAAAAAAAGTGATGCAAGGAATTACTTCCTTACAGGAAGTAAATCGAGTAACTAGTGAATAAAATTAATAACAAGGATTAATGGTCATGGCAGCTAAAAAAGCGCAAATGATGCCTACTTTTGCTTATGAAGGGGTTGATCGCAAAGGGGTAAAGATCAAAGGGGAATTACCTGCTCGCAATATGGCTTTAGCTAAAGTCACTTTACGTAAGCAAGGCGTTACCATCAAGAATATTCGAGAGAAACGCAAGAATATTCTTGATGGATTCATGAAAAAGAAAGTTACGACACTAGACATTACAATTTTCACTCGTCAGTTAGCGACTATGATGAAAGCAGGTGTCCCTCTAGTCCAAGGTTTTGAAATTGTTGCAGAAGGCTTAGAAAACCCAGCAATGCGAGAAGTTGTACTTGGTATTAAAAATGAAGTTGAAGGTGGCAATACCTTTGCTGGAGCGCTGAAAAAATACCCACAATATTTCGATAATTTGTTTTGTTCTTTAGTTGAATCTGGTGAGCAATCTGGCGCGTTAGAAACGATGTTAGATCGTGTAGCTGTTTATAAAGAAAAAAGTGAATTATTAAAGCAAAAAATCAAAAAAGCAATGAAATACCCTGCGACTGTAATTGTAGTTGCAGTCATCGTAACCATTATCTTAATGGTCAAAGTTGTACCCGTTTTCCAAGACTTATTTAGTTCTTTCGGTGCCGATCTCCCAGCTTTTACAAAAATGGTTGTTAATATGTCGAACTGGATGCAAGAATATTGGTTTATTCTCATAATAGTAATCGGCATAATAATTGCTGCTTTCTTAGAAGCAAAAAAACGTAGCAAAAAATTTCGAGATTTTTTAGATAAAATGGCCCTTAAAGCACCTATTTTTGGTGATCTAGTCTATAAAGCAATCATCGCACGATATAGCCGGACACTCGCAACTACTTTCGCAGCAGGTGTACCACTAATTGATGCGCTTGAATCCACAGCTGGTGCAACGAATAATGTAATCTTTGAAGAAGCTGTAATGAAAATACGTGAAGATGTTGCGACTGGTCAGCAACTGCAATTCGCAATGCGTGTATCAAATCGTTTTCCATCTATGGCTATTCAAATGGTCGCAATTGGAGAAGAATCTGGTGCTTTAGATAGCATGCTCGATAAAGTCGCAACTCATTATGAAAATGAAGTCGATAATGCAGTTGATGGTTTGACTTCCATGATGGAACCATTAATTATGGCAATTTTAGGTATTCTTGTAGGTGGTTTAGTCGTTGCTATGTATTTACCAATTTTCCAAATGGGTTCAGTTGTCGGTTAATAAGGTTATTAGATGCAACAGCTTATTTCTTATCTAGTACAAGACCCAACTGCGCTCTATATTGCAGTTGGGCTTCTTAGTTTATGTATCGGCAGTTTTCTCAACGTCGTTATTTTTCGAACACCAAAAATGATGGAACAGGAATGGCATCAAGAATGTCAAATGCTTTTACATCCTGAGCAACCTATCATTGATGAAGACAAACTAACACTGAGTAAACCCGCGTCAACTTGCCCAAAATGTAACTCAGGTATTCACTGGTACCAAAATATTCCAGTCATCAGTTGGCTTATATTGCGTGGCAAATGCGGTACTTGCCAGAATCCGATTAGTATTCGATACCCTTTTATTGAATTACTGACAATGGTCTGCTCATTAATCGTTGCAGTTGTATTTGGTGCAACGATTCAAATGCTATTAGGTCTATTATTGACATGGGTATTGATCACCTTAACGTTTATAGATTTTGACACTCAATTGCTACCCGACAGATTTACTCTGCCACTTGCAGCTTTGGGTTTAGGGATTAATACTTTTGCAATTTACACATCTCCAAGTTCTGCAATCTGGGGCTATTTAATTGGCTTCTTGTGCTTATGGATTGTTTACTACCTGTTTAAACTTATCACAGGTAAAGAGGGAATGGGGTACGGTGACTTTAAGTTACTTGCAGCCCTAGGGGCTTGGATGGGACCAATGATGTTACCGCTCATCATCCTACTTTCCTCAGCAGTTGGTGCCATTATCGGTATTATTTTAATGAAAATGCGCGGTGAAAATCAGCCTTTTGCATTTGGCCCCTATATTGCGATTGCAGGTTGGATAGCCTTTTTATGGGGTGATCAAATTATTAAGGTATATTTAGGTGGATAATATGGGTTTTATTTTGGGCGTCACCGGTGGCATTGGTAGTGGTAAATCAGCTGCAACCCAATGGTTTGAGTCCCAAGGTATTACCGTGGTTGATGCTGATATCGTTGCTCGCGAAGTGGTTGAACCGGGGCAGTCTGCGTTAGATGCGATTCAAGAAGCTTTTGGAGATTGGGTAATTTCTAATAATCGCTCGCTAAATCGACGTGCTTTACGTGAACACATCTTTCAATTTCCAGAAGCACGTCACACCTTAGAGCAAATCACCCACCCTGCTATTCGCCAATCAATTGTTAAACAACTTCAACAAGCACAAAGCCCTTATGTCATTTTAGTTTCTCCGCTACTCTTTGAAACGAACCAGCACGAACTCGTTCAGCACACTTTACTTATTGATGCAGATGAACAAACTCAACTAGATCGTGCAAGTCAGAGGGATGGTCAAAGTGAAGAGCAAATTCGTAAAATTATTGCAGCACAAATGTCTCGCTCAGAGAAACAAAAACGAGCGAATGACATTATTCTCAATGATGGTCTACTAGAGCATCTACATGCTCAACTAAAGCCCTTACATTTAGAATATTTACAGAAAGCTGAACGCTCTTTTTAATCCTGCTTTTGCTGAGCCAATTGAGTAGCCAAGGTGTCTTTTCTAAACCATCGCCAAGGCTGCAATGCTCCTATTGCCATACCTACTAGTCCACAAGCAATTGCTGCATTTAATGGTTCATTGAGTAGTGGCACAGCAATCAATGCAGCAATAAAAGGAGCTAGCGTCACGATACTACCTGTTTTAAATGCACCTAAGCGCTCAATAGCAGCCACATAAGTAAGTGTCGCAACAATCACAACCAACACCCCGTGAAAAAGCCCTTGAATTAATAAATGTACTGGTGCTGCATCATGAAAATGTTTAGGAATAAACAAAAGATAGATCGGTAAGTAAATGATAGCAGACCAGATCACAACACCAACTGTCGAATGCCAAGCCGACAATTTCCATTGTTTTAGTAAAACTGTAAAAATGCCCCACCACACTGCACTGATGAAGAGCAGTAGATCCCCCCATCCTAATGCTGAAGCTTGATCATGTAACATTAGATAGCTCATTAGTACTAATGCGCTGATCATAATTACAAGACTTAGCCAAGTATGCTTATCAAAGGGTTGTTTAAATAAAAAGTAAGCTGCGACGGCGGTACATAATGGGATACAGCCATTTAGGAAAATTGCAGCATGTGCAGCGGGCGCATGTAGAAAAGCGGTATAGACCGTGAAGCAGTATGCTAAGCCACCAATACAAGCCAATATAATCGGCTTTGGATCCCATAGAAAAGCAAAGTCTTTTTTATAAATGAGAACGGGAAGTAAAATAATCGAGGCAATCGCAAAACGCATTGCAACCAGATCCCAAACACTCACATGCCAATGCGCATTCAACCGAGAAAAAATTGTAAACCCGCCCCAAATACACATTGTAATCAGAACAAATAAATAGCCTTGTGAGCGAGCAGTCATTTTAAATTAGGTGAAACGAAGATTAAGTGAATTATACACTATTGCGTTGACGACAAGCTTCATAAAGTGCCATACCAGTTGCCACACTGACATTCAAGCTTTGCAGATCACCCATCATTGGAATATAAACCGTCTGATCACATTGTGACTGTGTAATTGGTCTTAATCCCGTATCTTCAGCCCCCATAACAATCACGATTGAGCCATTAAAATCGCACTGTTGAATCGGTAAAGCCTTTTCGTCCAACATTGTGCCAATGACACGAGTATGAGTTGTATCTTTTAAATGCGCTAGCGTACGGGCAAGATTGGTGACCTGAATGAATTTAACTTTCTCAGCACCACCAGCTGCAACTTTACGCGCAGTTGGCGTTAAACTTGCTGATCGATCACGAGGCACAATGACTGCTTGAACACCCATGGCCGCAGCTGTACGGATACATGCACCTAAATTATGTGGATCTGTGACTTGATCCAATGCCAATAACAATGGATTAGTATGTTGTTGCATTAACTGATCTAAGTCTTTTTCATTTAAAGTTGGATGCGGTCTTACTGCAGCTACCACCCCCTGATGAAAAGGTAAACCAGCGAGTTTTTCTAAACTATCGCGACTCGCCTTTTGAACACTAATTCCAAATGGCTCTGCGAGTTGTAATATTTTTTGTAAACGTTGATCGTCACGACCTTTTAAAGTGAATAAAGTTAAAACACGTTCAGGCTCTAATTCCAACAATGACTCAACCGAATGAACGCCATAATAATATTCAGGTTTTGCCATGAACGACCTCTAACAATTTCATCTCAACAAAAAATAAAAGTCCTGCAAAGTGACTTTACAGGCGAGGAGCGATTATAGCTCCGCAAAAGTATTTAATAAAAAAATCCTGCAAAATGACTTTACAGGATTTCTATCGACTCTAGTGTACTAGATTTAGCAGGAAATAGGTTAACCTTCTAAATGGCAAACATAATCGAGCACTTCATCAGCTTCGATTAGGAAAGTACTATTGCCTGGAACATAGAATGATTGTCCAGCACGAAATAGTTCACTCTCAGTACTATCTGCAATCTTTACACGACATTCGCCAGAAATAATTTCCATACGCTCTGGGACATGTGTTTCAAACGTTAAAGGTTGCTCAGTAGGTAAAATCACACCTAAAGTCTTTTTTGTACCATCTTCAAATTGTACTGTATGGCTGATGCATGCCCCACCAAAATACACATTCGATTTCTTGATGACCGTTACATGATCAAACTGTACTGAACTCATGCGTACTCTCCAAATAATGCCGCATTTATATTAAGTTATGCTGGACGTAGTTTAATTGTGCCGTGACAACTAATCAATCCATTTTCTGGGCTAAACATAGCAATTTTCATACCTGAGCGAAGATAAGCAAAGTGAAACTTTGCCTGAGCGCAAGATGAGTAGCTATGCTACGAGTGGCGAAAATTAACAAAGTGAAACTTTGTCCGAGCGCAAGACGAGTAGCTATGCTACAAGTGACGAGAATTAACAAAGCAAAGCTTTGTCTGGGCGCAAGACGAACAGCTGTGCTGTGAGTTAAGAGGAAAAATAAAGTGAATATTGTCCCAGCACTAGACCTTGTGCCATATATGGCTCATTTACTGTGGGCAAATTGGAAAAGTAAAAACTTAATCCTTCGTAACAACTAAAACTTAGAAAAAAGTTGCTCCGCTACAAATCAATCAAGAAAATCATCCAGAACTTTAAATTATGCTGATCACTACTCAGCTATCTATCAAGTAAATAAGGAAAATCCAACATTCAACTCTTGTAGCCCATTTAAAACTTCTCTATCTTTAAGCAAAAGATTCTGTGCATTGGATGCGTTTATGCTCACCCATTTAACTTTAATTAATTTTGCACTTGCTGACCATCTCGCTTTGGATATTGAACAAGGGTTTAATGTTCTCACGGGTGAAACAGGCGCAGGAAAATCATTATTGTTAGATGCTCTTTCCGCATGCTTAGGCGAACGAACGGATACCAACTACGTTCGTTATGGCGCAGATAAAGCCGATGTGACGGCGGTATTTAGTTATCAACCTCAAAGTGCTGAAGCTCACTGGCTCACAGAGCATGAACTGGATGATGATTCAGGTGAAATTCACCTAAGACGGGTTATTTTCGCAACGGGTCGTAGCAAGGCATGGATTAATGGTCGACCAAGTAGTCTGGCTGAACTTAAAGAAATTGGACGTTTACTCGTTCAACTCTATAGTCAACATAGTCAACAGCAGCTGTTAGAACCGCCTTATCCAAAGCATTGGCTGGATCGTTATCACAACTTCGCTGATCCTGCTCATGCCGTTCGTGAAGCTTATAGCACATGGCAAAATAATATTCGCCAACATCAAGCCGCTTTAAATGCACAAGCAACTCGTATTCAAAAAATACAAAGCTTAGAATCACAAATCGAAGAATTAGAAGATGTTGTGCAAACTGATTATCGTGAAATTGAACAAGAGTTTGATCGCCTCAGTCATCATGAACATATCATGCAAGACTGCGGTTATGGCTTAAATGTTTTAGATGAAGCTGAACAGAATATCACGCAAGAAGTTGCCTCAATCATCCGTCGACTGGAATCTCATGCAGGTCGTAGCGAACAACTGAGTAATATTTATAATTCCTTATTAAATGCACAAAGTGAAATAGAGGATGCGACCGCAAGCTTGCGTCAGTTTATTGATCGTCAAAGCTTTGATCCTGAACGGATGGAGCAGTTAAATGCTACGCTTGAAGTCTTCCATCGTTTGGCACGTAAACATCGTACACAGCCTGAACTGCTTAAACAAGAATATGAAGTTTGGCAGCAAGAACTAGAGCAACTGCATCAACTCGAAGATCCAGAAACCTTAGCGGAACAAGTTGAAGTCTCACATCAAGACTTTATGCAAAAAGCTCAACATTTAGATGAAATCCGTCGTGCTGCGGCCATTCCACTTGCCAAACAATTGACTGAGCAAGTGAAACCATTGGCCTTACCTGAAGCACATTTTGAGTTTAAATTTGAGCCATTAGAACCAGCAAATGCTGAGGGTCTTAGTTTCATTCAACTGCTATTTACAGCTAACAAAGGCATTCCGCCACAGCCACTTGCACGGGTTGCCTCTGGCGGTGAATTATCGCGTATTGCCTTAGTGATGCAAGTAATGAATGCTGAAAAAACAGATGCAGAAGTATTAGTCTTTGATGAAATCGACGTGGGTATTAGTGGTGGCACAGCTGAAGTCGTCGGACGTTTACTGGCTGATCTTGCTCAACATGTACAATTACTTTGTATTACGCACCAAGCTCAAGTTGCAGCACAGTCTGATCAACATCTCTTGGTGAAAAAGCAACAAACAGATCCAGCCAGCAGCACCATTATCGAGTTAGGTGAAGAACAACGGATCTTAGAATTGGCGCGTATGTCAGGTGGTGTTGAAATTAACGATACAACCTTGCAACACGCGAAACAATTACGCCAACTCAAGTTCCAATCAAGCTAAGCTTTGCGACAAAATATCAGAAAATGATTGGCGAAATCCGATTAACTCTTGTATGTTGATAAAAAGAACCTATATAGATAGATCAGCACAACACTTTGATGGAGAACCGCCTAGGTGACGAAACAATATTTAACTCACCGTTGTCTCATCGCTCCACCAGACATGGCAGATGACTTTTTTGCAAATACTGTGATTTATGTTGCTCGCCATGATGAAGAAGGTGCTCAAGGCATTATTATCAACCGCCCTTCTGAACTGCAAATCAAAGAGTTGCTCAATGATTTAGAGATCGATGCAGATAACGTACAGCCTCATGCTGTTTTACAAGGCGGCCCTTTACGCCCTGAAGCGGGTTTTGTCTTACATACAGGTCAACCGACTTGGCATTCCTCTATTGCAGTCGGTGAAAATGTCTGTATCACCACTAGTAAAGATATTTTAGATGCAATTGCACATAATGAAGGTGTTGGACGCTATCAAATTGCGTTAGGCTATGCGAGCTGGAGTAAAAACCAGCTTGAAGAAGAGATTGCGCGTGGCGATTGGTTGATCTGTGATTCTGATATGGATTTGATCTTCAACTTACCTTATGGCGATCGTTGGGACGCTGCCTATAAAAAAATCGGGGTAGATCGTACTTGGTTTGCTTCAGAGATTGGGCATGCCTGATATGCAATCATCTCAATCCATTATGGCCTTTGATTTCGGCACACAAAAAATGGGGATTGCGATTGGCCAAGCAAGCATTGAAAGTGCCAATCCACTTCCATTATTTGTAATGAAAGATGGCATTCCTGACTGGAATCAATTGCTCAAGCTAGTCAAAGAATGGCAACCTAATGTGTTTTTGGTGGGTCTACCCTTAAATATGGATGACAGTGAGTCAGAACTTTCTGCGCGTGCTCGAAAATTTGCACGTCGTTTACGTCATCAAACCAATATTGAAACGTGGATGGTAGATGAACGTCTAACCACGCGTGAAGCACGAGAAGAGCTTGAGTATTATCAAAATAAAGGACAAGCAAGACGCTTATCCGCAGATAGTTTTGCTGCTGCCCTGCTGATTCAAAGTTGGTATCGTGATCCCGCGGGGATTACACCTTAAAAGCATTAATTTACGCTTTATCATTTAGCGGCACTCGATGCCGCTATTTATAGACTCATTTCTGAACAAATGAGTCTATCTTAAAAAATGCATTGATTATTTTTCAATAATTCTAACTGTCGCAGTACGACCCGAAACAAAAGCCAATGGATTCTTCGGCTGCTCATCTAACACAATCTTTACAGGTACACGTTGTGCCAAACGTACCCAACTAAATGTCGGATTTACGTTGGCCAATAAATTGGAACTACCTGAACGCTCTCGGTCTTCAATCCCTGTCGCAACACCTTGCACATGTCCGCGGATTTTTTGACGATCACCCATCAGTTGAATCGTTGCAGCATCACCAACATGAATACGATCGAGTTTAGTTTCTTCAAAATATCCCACAACATAGAGCTGATGGCGATCGAGCAAAGCAGCAACAGCTTGTCCAACTTTCACATAATTACCAACACGTAAATCAAAATTCGATAACGTACCATCAGCAGGTGCAACCACTTCAGAACGATGTAAATTCAACTGCGCCAAATGTAAATTACTATTGGCAACCTCAATCAATGCTTGCTGCTGTTGAATCGCCGCATTCGCCTGTTCAATACTTGCCGTTAATTGCTCACGCTCAGCCAGTGCTTGATCACGTGTTGCAAACACCTGATCTTGCTCTTGTTTAGAAATTGCTCCGTCCATTAAGCTAGCGTAACGAGCCGCATTCTTTTCAGCCAATTTCATATTGGCTTCAGTTTTAACCAAACTGGCTTTAGCTCCTGCTAGATTTGCATGTGCTTGTGCCAAACCAGCCTTTGCTTTTGCTAAGTCTGACTTTGCTTGCTCAACATCCAAAGCTTGGCGTGCAACATCTATTTTAAAAAGAACCTGACCTTTTTTTACCGTCTGGTTATCTTGAACAAGCACCTCTGTGACTAAGCCATTCATATCTGAAGCGACTTGAATCACATCACCACGGACACGACCATCACGTGTCCAAGGCGCGGCATTGTAGTAATTCCATAAATGCACGATGGTATAAACTGCGATTAGAACCGCAACAAGCAATACGATTGGACGTATGATCTTTCGCACATCAAATGCATTCATGTTCATCACCTTTACCACTTATTTTTAAATCATTAATTTCAGGAACAGTGTCTAAACAGACCTTAAACCCACAACCAAACAAACAACCAATGCACCAACAACATGAGACCCAAGTAAAAACATAAGTTAAAAATACTTGGTAATGCGATCCAACCTTTTTGAATTAGGCGATCTGTTGCTGGTGTCAGAAGTTTAAACAGCACATAAGCAATCACAGCCTGTACCAATAGGATCGGGAAATAGATCCCATAAACGTTAATTTCACCCATGAGACACACCTAAACTAGACGTTTCTGCGTGCATATCTTCAGCAGAAACATGCCCAATACTTTTACAAATATTATTTAAAGAAATTAGTAATCTTTGACGGAGCTCATCATCTTCGATCTGCTGAGCGACCTGCTGTAATTGATTCACTTGTTGTACGATTTGCACAGGAAAATGCCAACTTGATATTTGCTTTTCTTGTGAGTGGAAATACGCAGCAAGCTGGTTTTGTAAAACGGTCACTTCATGCTGCAACTCCACAAGTTGCGGTAACTTTTGACTAATCTCTTGTAAACGAACTAAGTCAACGATTGAACTACTTTCGATCAATGCATTTTGAATTGCAGCCTTAATTTCAGGATTCTGTACCATCTTAGTATTCAGCACACCAACCCGATCTAACATACTGCGTAGATGAATTTTAAAGTCACTACCATAAGGCATGTGCAGCGCTTGTCGCATCGCTTGATAATGCAGAGCCAAAATACGTGTTGCGCTGGCATCTGGAGAAACCGCACGAACCAAGTCAATTACAATTAACGAAACCAACACACCCAAGATCATCGCGAATGAACTATCTAGATAGGACACCGCATCCATCGTGTATTTATTGTGGAGATTCAACCCCATCATGGTGTTAATCCCAAGCACCATCCCAACAGGCATTAACATCTGATTTGCCATCATACTGACTGCAACAAGAAACACTGGAAATAAAACCAACGCCAACTGCCAAAAGTGGGTAATATGTGGAAATACTCCAAAAGCGTATAAAAACACCAGACCAGCAGAAACAATACTGCCCCAAATAAAAATACGCAGTACAGGCACAGGATTATCCAGTGCGGTCAAAATACAAGCCGTGATCGCGCCCATTTGCGCCATCATAAAACCGGCCTTCCAGCCAGATAAAATCCATGCCCCAGTCACAATAAAAGTAATCAATACCGCACTAATCCCACCGCGAATTGCAATACCATGATCACGATGCAAACTTGGATATTTAGTGGTAATTGCAGTGATTTCAGCAGGAATTTCTTTTTTCCCTTGTTGAATCTGTTGCCATAACAATTTCACAGCTAAGGTATTGCTAATAAAATGACGCACATCCATTTTTAACGCACCCAACACAATTTGTTGCTCAGGTGTTGCTAAATGCATAAGTTCAGAAAAATCATGTTCAAAATCTACTGGCAGTGTCAGTAAGTCATTTGGTGTTAATGTTCTATCCTGCTTGAGGAAGGCCAAGGTATGTTGTCGAATCAGATTGAGATGCGGCATTAAATTCATCAACTGCATTTGTTCAAGCTGTTTGACTCGTTGAGACAAAGCCACCAGATTTGCAACCACTAATGAAACCTGATGCAGCATTTCCTGCAACGGCTTAGTCATGCCTTTAAGCTCACCTTTTTCATAATTCAAATGCACTGCTAGTGCATGAATATCTGATGCATCTCGAGTAATCACAGACAAAATTTGCGTGTAATTTTCTGAAGACGCTTGCGCAGTGATCAACTTTTCAAAAGTACTTTCTAAATCATTCAGTGTTTTATTAAGACGCTGTTTAATCATCGTGCCAATATGCACAGGGAAAAGTGTTGCAGAAACAACCGCTGTAGAAATGACACCAACTGAAATTTCGAGTACGCGTGCAAGCGCAATATCAAAAATGTTATAGGTATCAATATAAGTAATCGCGTTATAGACAATCATTGCCGTTGAATAACCCGCCAGCATGAACACATAACTGCGAGGGGTACGGTCTAATAGGGACACGTATAAGGCAAATCCTACCCATAAAGATAAAATGATCGTGAATAACCACGGCGTATTAATAAAATGAGGTGTCAATAATAAAGCAATGATCGCGCCCGCAACTGTGCCTACTAAGCGATAAACACATTTTGAAGACACCATACCTGAGTATGGACTTGCAATAATCATGACCGTTCCAATCGACCACATTGGATTAATCAAATCAAGTTCAAATGAAATAAACAGCGCCAGCATACCTGCCACAAAAATTTTGCACGCAAAAATGATGTCGAGCTGGCTCGGTCTAAAAGCCAACAACTGCTTAAGGATCATGAACTATTCTCAATGCTGAATTAGCCTCTTGCACATTTCCTTATCAAAATAATGAAATGCAAACACGCTTGTTGATTCGAAAGACTTCAAATCAACGTGATAGAGAACTAATTATTTGGAGTGATACACAATGTTTGGACAATTTGCTTCAAAATAATTATCCAAATAAGACATTGTGTTGTTGATTTTTTCAAAACAAAGCAGAATAGTCAAGATAAATTATCACTATTTGATAATTCTTAAATTTAATCTAGAATAAACCTTATAAAATTTATCTTTTTTCTCAATTTCAACCGAAATCTATTGATTAAAAATGATCAGTTTTAAAAGTCCACACACGCTGTTCTGCTTTTCTGTTATAAAGCAATAAAAGTTCGAGTTTCACGTTTTTTTAGGAGTAGACAACCCATCATGGCAATTTCGAGTTTTGGTAAAATTCTCACTGTACTGGATCTCTTTTCAGTGTCACGTCCGATTATCAATGTCGATATCATTTGTGATGAGCTTGGTCTATCCAAACCAACGGCCTATCGTTATCTCAAAGAACTTGTTTCTAGTGATATGTTGAAGCGTATTAGTGGAACTTCTGGTGATTACACTTTAGGGTCTAAGATTGCAGTTTTAGACTATATTTCGCATAGTACTGATCCGCTGGTACAAATCAGCATCCCTTTTATGCGTGATATCGTTGAGCGCACAGAATTATGTTGCTTACTCACTTATTTAAATCATGATTACTGCATTGACCTACATCATGAGACGTTCAAAGAGGCTGAGCTGATCTCTTATGGTCGTGGTTGTCCACGTCCTGTATATGTGGGTGCTTCGCCTAAGATTGTGATCGCACACCTCACCAAGCAACGGATACAAGCTTATTACCAACAGTTCACTCAAGAGTTGGCTCAAGTTGGCTTTGCCAATAACTTAGATGAATTCACTCAACAAATGCGAAAAATTAAAAAGCAAGGCTTCTATTTATCACAAGGTGAGATTGACCCTCTTGTTTGTGGTCTTTCCGTACCTATTCGCTTCTCGAATAAAGAAGCCCCGATTGCGCTCACGTTGGTGGCCTCTAAAAACCGTTTCGATTTTCTAAATATTCAGAAGTTAATTGAAATCTTACAAAACAATGCAGCACAAATTGAGCATAAGTTTGCAACACTTTCAGAGAACCAAATTAATTATATTTGAGAATATTAAAAAATATTTACATTTTTCACCGTTGTAAATATCAACATATTCTCATATTATGATTATGTTCTTCAGCATACTCTCCCAAAAGAGCATGACTTTCCTCAGAGAACTAAGCTCATCGTTGTTATGGGCTTTTTTCTTGCCATCTAAAAATAAAAAAGCCTTCTAAAAAGAAGGCCTCAAGATCATAGTTAATATTTAGCACATGATTTTATGAATCAATTTAGCTTCAACTAACATCTGTTCAGTTTGATCCGCATTGATTGACATTAGGTACTTACCATTGGAGTAATACACTGAATCATCCGCACCAAGCGCATAACTGAGTACCCCTTTCTTCAAAACCTTTTGCTCACCTGATGCAGATTGCTGAACTAATTCCCAATTACGTGGAATCACTCCTGCAAACTTTTCCCCTGCATTTTGATTTTGCTGTAATGTCTTCTGTGCTTTGATTAGGTTACCTTCGACAAATAATTCTTCTTCAGATTTTTGTCTTGCCTTAGCAGGGTTGGCACCAGAGGTCGATTTTAAAGATTCACCTGTATAGCGTTGTGTGAAAAAATCTAACCAACCAAAAATAGCGCGTAAAATTTTAAACGGCGCCATCAAAATATCTTTTATAGAGCTACCACTATAATTTTGACCTTGATATGGTCGTTTTAAATAATATAACTGCCCATTCTTGCCCACCTTTGGTTTATAAAAATCATAACGTGGGTCACTTAGGATTGTTTCAAGTTCCCCTGTTTTGAGATCCAAACGGCAAATTTCTTTAGGGCCAATACTTACATTACCCTGATGATCATAGGCAAAACCACAGCTATCGTAATAAACAACATTGGGATTTTCAGGATCAAAACATGGATGCTCATCCTGACAATCCCCCTCGGTAATATATTGAATACGACTTGAATCTAAACCCAGAACGCATAGATGACGTTCAAAAGCATACCCCTTGCTTGCAGATAAAATTAAGCGTTGATTCTGCGTATCATAATCAAGATGATGAACAATAAACTCATTATTACGCAGTACCAAAGATTCAGGCTGTTCTAGGGCTGCTAATGATTTGATATAAATCGCACAGCCGTCCTGCAATCGAGCTGCATAAATTATCTGCTGTTCATTCGTCAACACCGCATCTACAGGAAAAATATGCGCTAGCTCATCAGGATCATCATAATTACGCAAGCCCATGAATTGCGCACCTGTACCAGTGGTTTTCCATTGCTTACGTTGCTTAATTTCTTGCAAATTTTTCTTATATTGGCTCACCGCATGACAATCAATACTTTGTGATTGCTGATTTTGCAGTTGATATAACGATTGATTAGATAAATAAAGTAGAGATGACATTAATTTATTTCCTGATTCATCATTTTTAGCATTCACATGATCAAATCAGACCAAGTGAATGCTATGATTTTATTAATATTTTAAGTTTCTAATTAAAGTATATCGAGTACAACATTTACGGTTGTTTCAAATACGGCCATGCTGCTTTCATATAAATGAACATCGACCACAGAGTCAAAATTACTGCGGCGTATAATAAAGCATAAGCCCACATTTCCAATGGCTTCCAATTAAGTAAAAACACACTAATTGCAATCATTTGAAATGCTGTTTTGTATTTCCCCACGGTTGATACCGCAACACTGGTACGCGCACCAAGCTCTGCCATCCACTCACGTAAAGCCGATACGGTAATTTCACGAGAAATAATCACGATTGCAGCAAATGCCATCGAAATGGTGGGTTGCCATTGCACCAGTACAATTAACGCTGCTGCGACCATTAACTTATCAGCAACTGGATCTAGAAAACGTCCAAAAGCAGATGTCTGATTAAGAGTTCTTGCAAGATAACCATCAAACCAATCTGTCACTGCTGCAAGCACAAAAATGGCTGTCAGCACCATATGCCGCATCATTCCCCCATGATGCTCAGCAATTCCAATCGCTGGTGGCCAATAAGCAATCACCAAAAAAACAGGAATAAGGGCAATGCGCGCCAAAGTCAAAATATTCGGAATGTTCAGGATTCGCCCTGTACTCATAAACACCGCCATGTTGTTCGCATCAAATATGCATGTCGCACAAAGGATGTGCCGAGATTGTATCCAACTGTAAGCAACTTTATACGAAATGCTGCGCAGTGTCGACTAGGCAAAGACAGCAACTGTCTGTCGGAGCACCGCAATTAAACGGTTTTGACTATCCCAGACATAGGCATACTCAGTTGAATAACCATGCTCAGCAACTTGTGTCACGACTTTGTATTTGAACCAATCTTGGATTTGATTCGCAATCGGATCAAGATAAGTAATATGCCATGTTAAAGAACTTGCAGGTGCAGGCGTTTTAAACATCGGCAAGACGCCTGGTGGCCATACGTCCATCAATGCAAATAAATCAGCCAAATACATTTCACGATTTGAATGTTGCTGAGGTGAGAAACGACTCCACCCACCAAAGTCTGGAACTTTACTCCCTGCCATCGGATAGCTTCCTTCCGCCCAACACAATTCAAACTGTTGTAAGCATTCAGGCATTAATCCTTCTAGATAGACCATTTTTTCGAGCTGATCTGGCATTGGGTAATCTGGAACTTGCGGCTGATGATTGACAACAATACGAGATTCTCGACGGAGACCAAAGCTCGCAACTAAAATACTTTGTACCGCATCATCCTGCCATAAACGAACCTCTAAGCTGGTAACAGATTTACCTTTTCGAAGAATTTCAGCTGTCAATTTCGCTTGCCCCTGCTGTACAGGCCCAACAAAAGTGACATTACAGCTCAATAACTGCTTTTCAGGATCATTCACTGCACAAATTGCTTTTTGGACCAATAGTCCAGCAACTAAGCCACCAAAGACAGTACGCCCCTGTAGCCATCCCGCGGGGATATCAATCCATTCTTGTTGTTCAATTTGTTGATAAAGAGAAAGCAATGACATTGTTTTTCCTTAACTGTCAAAACATCCTATCTTTGAATGTTTTGGTTGATTTGTGAATGGTCATTAACTTATCAGTCAGTGAATAATTTGGTCAATCGGTCAAATTATTCATGCAAAATTTTATAAATTGTCCTAGCCATGACTTCCCCCAAGCCTGGCACCAACATCAGTTCTTTTTCAGATGCTTTTAATACACCTTGAATGCCACCAAAATGCGTGAGTAAATCTCGGCGGCGTTTCGGACCCAGTCCAGGAATCGCCTCTAATACGGAACTACTGCGACGTTTATCCCGCTTTGCGCGGTGCTTCGTGATCGCAAAACGGTGCGCCTCATCTCGGACCTGCTGAATCAAATGCAATGCTTTATGATCTTCAGACAATTGAATCTTCGTACCATCAGTAAAGTGAAGCGTCTCTAAGCCGGGTTTCCGCCCTTCACCTTTTGATACTCCAATCATAAATACATCTAACTCAAGCTCTTGCATCACGTCCATTGCCATATGCAGCTGACCTTTACCGCCATCAATCAGAAGCAAGTCAGGCAACATATTCTTCTTATAACGACGGATTAATGCTTGACGCATCGCTGCATAGTCATCGCCACCTGTAATATCTTGAATGGCAAATTGGCGATAATCGCGTTTTCGTGCTCCGCCCTGATCGAATACAACACAGGAAGCAATTGGTGCTTCACCCATCGTATGGCTAATATCAAAACACTCGATTCGATCAATTGGTCTTCCTACCACTTGCTCAAGCTGATGAAAACGCTCATTTAACTCTAAGTGATTACTGAGTTTGCCTTTAATTGCATGCTGAACATTCATTTGCGCCAGCTCTTGCCACTCAGCTCGGGTCTCACGCACTTTATGCTTAATTTGAACTTTTTTATTAAAGGTTTGTTGTAAGGCTTCTTCTAATTGTACTCGATCAGGCACTTCAACATTCACAATCAACTCAGTCGGAACCTCATCCGCAACCTGAAAATAAAAATTGGCAATAAAGTCGCTTAACATCTGTCCTAAATCATCACCCAACATATCTGGGAAATAGCTCTTACCGCCTAACATCCGCCCATTACGGACATACATAATTTGCACGCAAGTCACACCAGCCTGATAAGCGATTGCTAAAATATCGGCTTCACCTTTAATTTTAAATACAGCTTGCTGTGCCTGTACCTCGCGTAATAATGCGAGACGATCACGATAAAAAACGGCTTTCTCAAATTCTAGCTCTGCGGCAGCCTGCTCCATTTTCCCAATCAACTCTTGGTTTAACTCTTTCGTATCACCTTGCAAAAAGCGGATCGAGTTATCAACATCCTCTTTGTATTCTTCAGGACTAATCAACCCAACACAAGGGGCAGTACAACGTTTGATTTGATACTGAAGACATGGTCGTTTTCGTTGTGAGAAATAGCTATTTTCACACTGCCTGACATTAAATAGCTTTTGTAAAACCAGCAAGGTATCTCTTGCACTATATGCACTTGGATAGGGACCAAAGAACTTACCAATTTGATGTTTGCCCTTGCCACGTCCACTGGCAATTCGTGGAAAAGGTTTATCGGCTGAGACAAAGATATATACATAGGACTTATCATCCCGCAACATAATGTTATATGGCGGACGATGTAGTTTAATTAGGTTTTGTTCAAGTAATAAGGCTTCGGTTTCAGAACGAACCACCAGCGATTCAATATCATAAATTCGAGCAACCAATGCTTGTGTTTTAGGATGCTCAATGGTTTTTACAAAATAGCTCGAAACACGATTTTTTAAATTTTTTGCCTTGCCAACATACAATAGCTCGCCATCCTTGCCTAGCATTTTATAAACGCCGGGCAATTGGGTCATATGAGCAAGTATTTTTTCAATGTGTTCACGAGCGTTTGAGTTCACAGCAGACTTTCATTATCAGTAATGCTTTTGATGATGTAGTCTGAATAGATGAATTTCAAGTCAATTGAGTTGAAATCCATTTATTGAATCACTCAAGACATGGTCAAATCAAAAGACTTTACTTAACACTCTATCTACACTCTTGAAGGCCGATTCATTAAAGAACTCACATGCCAGTTCATTTGCTGGTGATACAGCATTTACTTCTCTTGTATTGTGATAAAAACCCCAATACTCCCGAGATTGATGGCGAATTCGGGTATCAGCTAAATTCATCTCAGTATTCGGTTGAAATGCTGTCCACGCGGCATTTTGCCAAATTCCTTGATTTTGAATATTACTATTGGTACTGACATGCGACAGATTTTGTGTTGGATAAGATTCAATATAATCTTGAGTACTCAACTGAACTTGTTTTTGCCAACACGTTGCGCCTGACGGGAACTTATCTTGAGTCGATAATAATAAGGCCTGAATAATTTGTAAGGTTGCATCACTAATCGAAGATGAAGCTGATGCTTGAGTTAAAAAGTAATTCACATAATCAGAAACATCTAAACCAGATAAATCAATTTTCTTTAGTTGATAGGTCAATTTAAAACTTGTTCTTTGCTCTAAATTACTAGGTTCATATTCCAACACAGTATCACTAAATGTTGCTTTACGACCCACAATATAAGCAGCATTTGTATTCTGTGGTGGAAATATCGTTGATATTCCATTGTTGGTTATAAAATTACGCAGTGCTTCAGTCTGTAACTTCGGTGTTTCTGTATAACTAATTAAAAGATCATTATTTTTATCAACTTGATATGATTTTTTAGTGAGTTTATTTGAGGTGTTTGCCGTCGCAATATCATAACTATAAAAGGCTTTATTCTTTGGATCAACAGTTCCATAGATATCATCATTTTCATCGCTACAAGCAACTAAGCTTAAAAGACTTAAACTAATCAATAATTGTTTTTTCATTATGTTTTCTCGTGGTTAAAATGAATTAAATACCATCAAAATTATACCACTTGATATAATTAAAAATATAAAATTATTAGAGATACAGCAAAATGAACAGCCTGATAATTACTTAGTCAAATCGTGTTCTAATGCAAGACAGAAAGCTTTTTGATCTTTAGGTGAAACCAAAATATGTGTCACATTGCCATTTTTTGCATAATCAATGCGTAAACGATCTAAAGACAAAGCAGGCGAAGAAATTAAATGATTCGATGCACTTATTTTTATAATATCAGCCTTATTTATTTTCCATTTAAATAGCATTGAATGAATGATTAAATCATTCTCTGTCACGATATAACGTGTATTGAAGATCGGCCACCAAAGCAAAACTATCGTGAATAAGTAAACAGCAGCATGTTCAGGATATTCTTGCATTGTTCCTTTCACATACATCGTCCATAAAAATTGCAATAATAGGCCTGTTGTTGCGATCACCACGCCCCAGAACCACCAATCTATTTTTGAACGAAAGGTTTGCATATTTTTTCCTATGCTTAATTTTAGAAATTAAAAATATTTTATAAACAAAGTATAAAAAACGCCCTTCAAGGGCGCCTTATATTTTCACTTATTTAAACACATAAGGTCTTATAAAAATAAGGAAAAATAATCCCAGCATAATGAACCACTTCAAAAAGTAATAAAGCTGACGGTTCGATTTCTTTAATGCTTTCGCTTTAATACGAATCTGATAAACATAACCAAAGACTTTGTTTAGACCACCTGTTTGATCACCTGCTTCATTCGGAGAACTCGCAGCGGTCATCACGCTTTTGCCAAACCAGTGATTAAATTTTTCCATCAAACGTGTTTTTAAAGGACGTTCCACATCAGCGAAAAAGATAATACGATTTTGATCAGTCTTATTTTCAGCATAATGAATATAAGTCTCATCAAAGACCACACTTTCACCATCACGCCATGAATAACGCTCACCATCGACATCAATAAAGCAACGATCATCATTGGGTGTAATCAAACCCAAGTGATAACGTAATGAGCCTGCATAAGGGTCACGATGACGAACCAAACGGCTATCAGGTGCAAGCTCAGTAAACATCGCTGCTTTAATTGTTGGGAGTGTTTTCAATAAAGCCGTTGTTTTAGGGCAGAGTTCAGCCGCAGATGGATGAGCCGAGTCATACCATTTCAAATAGAAACGCTTCCAACCTGTTTTAAAGAACGAGTTGAAACCTAAGTCATCGTAAGTACTTGAGGCTTTAATTCCTCCTTTTTCATACAATGCTTTTGCTTCGTCTCGAATCATTTCCCAATTTTCATCTAGAACTTTTAAGTCCTTAAAATGTTGAGTATCAATATAAGGCTGATTCGGCACTTTTGAGAACATGTACATCAAGAAATTGATCGGCGCTAAAATCGTTGAATGGTCAAAGAATTGACGATAAAACGAGTGCTTCACTTTACCACGACGCTGAATATAAAGCGCTGATATGATAAAGATCGCTAATATGATCCATTTAATCATTGAAATCGGCACAAAAAAATTAATCGCCAAATTTTAACACCATCGCCTATAATTTCTATACGCTTTTGATGAATTCCTCTTCCCTGCAAATACATAAAAATATTAATCATTAAATATCAAAATCTTATGATACAAAAGTTTATCTGCTTTTTAACTTTTCACCTTTAATTGTTTCTTTGCTTGGTACATACGAGCATCTGCTTCATGAAGCAAAGCTGCTGCTTCAAGATAGCCCTCAACATGATCTGTTTGTTTTATGCCAATACTCAGGGTAATGGTGGGTTCAATTTGCTGAATATATTGCAATAATCGCGGAACAAAACTTTCTGTCGCTTGTAATTCGGTACAACGAGGAAAAATAATACAAAACTCATCTCCTCCACACCGAAAGCAATGATCATCCAACCGCGCAACAAAGCGTATTCCATCGGCAACAATTTTTAGAATTTGATCTCCGCGTGGATGCCCAAAACTATCATTTATCACTTTAAAATCATTGATATCAATAAAAACAACTGTAACAGGTTCAAGCGCATGTTCTGCTGCACAAATCGTTGCATTCAAAATGCTATTGAGGTGTCTTACATTTAATAAACCCGTCAAGGCATCTGTCTGAGACAGTGCCTCCATTTGTTGAGCACGATCTTCTAAAACATTGGCATATTGTTCAATTTTTTCTTTTGATGTTTTTAATTCACTGACGAGACTCCATACATAAGTTTCGACCACCAGTGAAATATCAAACATAAATAGTTTTTCCAGCGTACAACTCACCTCATGAAATTGTTCAGTATCCCCCAATTGCTCATAAACCAAAGACATCAAACGCGTTTTTAAATGATAAATCGCTGATAAATATAATTTAGGTTCAACACCAATTCGCTTATGAACCAAACCGATTCTTAAACGATTATTGACATAATTTGCATCGTAACTTCCTGAAAATAATTCAGTGACATATTGTCGTTGTGCACGCTGCAATCGGGACAAGGTATCGACATCACCAATTAATGTCGCGATTTCAACCACTGACGTTTGTTGCTGATAAAACTCGATAACCACTTGATCGAGCAAAGGTTCCAACATAATTCCAAGCTGTACGAGACTCATTAACTCTTTATTGGTCAATGAAAGTAATGATTTTCGGTACTCTATTTCCTCACTGGAAATATGCATCTGTTTCATCAATGTTTGATCTGTTGGTTTCATCCGTATCCACCCTTGCTCAAACTGATTGAATGTGTCTTCGACTTCATCTATAAATCAAGTCAGACGACATTAAAAAGTGATTGAGCCTTCAAAACATTTGTAGTTACCACACCAAGGCCACAAGCATTTTCACAATCCCTTTAAAAATGGATATAACTAACAATTTTTGTCAGTCTAAAAATCCATTTTCCAACTCAAAAAACAACTTAAAAATACAAATCAAAAACTTAAAATAAAAATTGAGCGCTACACATCATTAATAAGCAACAAATAAGCCAACTACATCAAAAAACATATCGTAAAGTGATGAAATAAACAGAGTTTCTAAAAGTTTAATGACTGACAAGACAATCTCAGGCTCGTTTTGAGCTATATTTTCATTTACAAGGCCTCAACACACCATAAATGACCACCGACAATAAAACATTAATTATTGTTTTTTATAAAAATTCTAAAAAATAATAATGAAGTAATTCTGATAAATCTTAGCCTAAAAAGAATAGATGACCCTAGCGTCACGGCTTGATACAACTTGTTATGTCCTTTTTGGATATAGTTATCGTAAGATTAGCGAAGCATTTTGTGCACTTAATTGCACTCAGGCTTTATGACATCAACTCAGAATCCTCCACAACAAGGGAGATCAGGCATGATCCACGCTGGCAATGCCATTACCGTCCAAATGCTTGCGGACGGAATTGCAGAATTCCGCTTTGACTTACAAGGTGAGTCGGTTAATAAATTTAACCGTGCGACCATTGAAGACTTCCAAGCAGCGATTGCTGCAGTTAAAGCCAATAACGATATTAAAGGCTTAGTTGTTACTTCTGGCAAATCAACATTTATCGTTGGTGCTGACATTACTGAATTTGGCGACAATTTCGCTGCTGGTGAACAAGCAATCATTGATTGGCTTATGCCTGTACACGAAATCTTCAACAGTTTTGAAGATTTAGATATCCCTAAAGTAGCTGCGATCAATGGCATGGCACTTGGCGGTGGCTTTGAAATGTGCTTAGTGTGTGACTACCGTGTCATGTCTGAGCAAGCTCAAGTTGGCTTACCAGAAATCAAATTGGGTATCTATCCTGGTTTTGGTGGTAGCGTACGTTTAAGCCGTGTCATCGGTATCGACAATGCCGTTGAATGGATGGCAATGGCGAATCCGAAGAAACCAGCTGCTGCGCTTAAAGATGGTGCTGTAGATGCAGTTGTTGCTGCTGACAAACTCCAAGAAGCTGCTGTTGACTTAGTTAAACAAGCACTTGCTGGTCGTTTGAACTGGAAAGCAAAGCGTCAAGAAAAATTAGACGCAATTAAATTGAACCCACTTGAACAAATGATGGCGTTCAATACAGCGAAAGGTGCGGTTCTTGCTAAAGCAAATCCTGCGCAGTACCCTGCTCCAAAATTATTACTTGATTCTTTACAAGCAGGCGCAAGCTCAACACGTGATGATGCATTAAAAGCAGAAGCTCAAGGTTTTGCTAAAGCAGCAATCACACCACAAGCTGGTGCATTAATCGGTTTATTCATCAACGATCAAGTTGTGAAGAAAACTGCGAAAAAATATGAGAAAGGTGCTCATCCTGTAAACCAAGCAGCTGTTTTAGGTGCGGGTATCATGGGTGGTGGTATTGCTTACCAAGCGGCAAGCAAAGGCACTCCAATCATCATGAAAGACATTGGTAACCCACAACTTGCACTCGGTATGAAAGAAGCGAATGGCTTGCTCACTAAGCAAGTTGAACGCAAGAAAATGAAACCAGCGCAAATGGGTGAAACACTTGCTCGCATCCGTCCTACTTTGAGCTACGATGAGTTTAAAGAAGTGGATATCGTGATCGAAGCGGTAACTGAAAATCCAAAAGTTAAAGAAATCGTACTTGCTGATACTGAAAAACATGTTCGTGAAAACACGATCATTGCCTCTAACACATCTACAATCTCGATTACTCGTTTGGCGAAAGCATTACAACGTCCTGAAAACTTCGTTGGTATGCACTTCTTCAACCCAGTACACATGATGCCATTGGTTGAAGTCATTCGTGGTGAGAAAACTTCTGAAGAAGCAATCGCAACAACTGTTGTTCTTGCTCAGAAAATGGGTAAAACACCAATCGTTGTAAACGACTGCCCAGGCTTCTTAGTAAACCGTGTATTGTTCCCTTACTTCGGTGCATTCGACCTACTTGTTAAAGACGGTGCTGACTTCCAGCAAGTTGATAATGTAATGGCGAAATTTGGCTGGCCGATGGGTCCTGCATACCTGATCGACGTTGTTGGTATCGACACGGGTGTTCATGGTGCAGAAGTGATGGCAGAAGGTTTCCCTGACCGTATGAAGCCTGACTACAAAGGTTCTATCGAAGCAATGTATGAAGCAAAACGTCTTGGTCAAAAGAATGACGTTGGTTTCTACAAATACGTGTTAGATAAGAAAGGTAAGAAAGCGAAAACTGTTGATCCAACAGCATACGAAATCATCGCTCCTTACGTTACTGGTGAAAAACGCGAGTTTGATAACCAAGAAATCATTGATCGTATGATGCTTGCTTTCTGTAACGAAACCGTTCGTTGCTTAGAAGACAACATTGTTGCAACTGCTTCTGAAGCAGATATGGCGATGATCATGGGTGTAGGTTTCCCTCCATTCCGTGGTGGTCCATGCCGTTACATCGACCAAACTGGTGTTGCTGAATACGTTGCGCTTTGCGACAAATATGCACACTTAGGTAAGGCTTATGAAGCGCCACAAATGTTGCGTGACATGGCTGCTAACAACACAAAATTCTACGGTTAAGGAGCGACGTGAATGGCTACTTTAAATCCACGTGACGTTGTGATTGTTGATGGCGTTCGTTCTGCCATGGGCAAATCACGTAACGGTATGTTCCGCAATGTACGTGCCGACAGTTTATCTGCTGAATTAGTACGTGCACTTGTTGCTCGTAACCAGTTTGATACCAATGAAGTTGAAGACGTAATTTGGGGCTGTGTAAACCAAACTTTAGAGCAAGGTATGAACATTGCTCGTAACATTGGTTTATTGGCTGATATTCCAAAAACTGCTGGTGGTCAAACAGTAAACCGTCTTTGTGGTTCTTCTATGCAAGCAATCCATACGGCTGCTGCTCAAATCGCGACGAATCAAGGTGATGTATTCATCATTGGTGGTGTTGAGCATATGGGTCACGTCGGTATGATGCATGGTATCGACCTGAACCCTGAAGCATCTAAACACTATGCAAAAGCATCTAACATGATGGGCTTAACGGCTGAAATGTTAGGTCGCATGAACGGTATCTCTCGTGAAGAGCAAGATGCATTTGGTGTTGAATCTCACCGTCGTGCGTGGGCTGCAACTCAAGAAGGTCGTTTCAAAAACGAAATCGTTGGTGTAGAAGGTCATGATGCCAATGGCTTCAAAATCCTTTGCGACATCGACGAAGTAATTCGCCCAGATGCAAACCTTGAAGCGTTCCAAGCATTGAAACCAGTGTTTGATCCTAAAGGTGGTTCAGTAACAGCTGCAACTTCATCTGCTCTTTCTGACGGTGCATCTGCAATGTTGTTGATGTCTGCTGAACGTGCTCAAGCATTGGGTTTAAAACCACGTGCTGTAATTCGTTCAATGGCAATTGCAGGTTGTGATGCTGCAATCATGGGTTATGGTCCAGTTCCAGCAACTCAAAAAGCACTTAAACGTGCTGGTTTGACGATGGCTGATATCCAAACGATTGAGTTAAACGAAGCATTTGCTGCTCAAGGCTTATCTGTAATGAAAGGCTTAGGCGTTTATGACAAACAAGACATCATCAATCTGAATGGTGGTGCGATTGCATTGGGTCACCCATTGGGTTGTTCAGGTGCACGTATCACAACAACATTGTTGAACGTGATGGAACAACAAGATACGCAAATTGGTCTTGCGACCATGTGTATCGGTCTTGGTCAAGGTATCGCGACCATTATCGAACGTGTTTAATCAACACTGAGATAAAAAATCCCCGCTATATGCGGGGATTTTTTATAGCTAGGATAAAATTTTTAACGCGGAAACAATGGACTCGGTGGAGGATTTAATCCATCTCGGATTTGCTGTTGTAATTTCAAAAGATCGCTAAGATCAACTTTCATTGTTCCATTCTGAAAATCAATTGCATTATCCCGATTGATATTCAATGGTTCTAGCATTTTAAAAACACCATTCGTTGGATCTGATGACTGAAAACCGTTTGCCACCGCCAAAATATATTGTTGTAATATCGCTGGAACGTATGACAAATCAGGTTGAGCAGCTTGAGGCTGGTAATTAAGACCTCCAACACTTTCACTCACTTCTTGATTTTGCATATCTAAATTGACTTTATAGAGATAATGTTGAAGGGCTTGTCGTACATTTTTATCTTCTTGATATGGAACAATCCCAACTTCTTCACGTAACTCAGATTCAGCCATGAGACGGATCGTAGGCAGTGAAGCCACTTCATCCTCAGCATAAACAGCAGGTACGCCCATCATAGAAGAAAAAATAAAAATGAGGGCTGATCGTTTTAAAACGTTCATCGCTTACTCCAAAAATCATTCACCATATGCAAACTTCAACCAGCTCAAGATGAATAAATAAAATCTATAAAATTAGGTTACAACAAAGTCGTTATAGATTCAGTATGGGTCTGATAAACGGTAAATATCATTAAAATTTTGTACTAAATAGCAAATTATTCGCCCTTATAAAATATGTGTAATCTTTGTAAAAATCAGCATATTAGTCATAAAACGTCTAGCTTCAACTCATTTTTTTTATTATGGTCTTTTGATTGTTTTATAAATATTCATTTTTTTGATTTTAAAATTCAAATCATTAGGAGTCTTAGATGTTGTTCACTTCAATGAAAATAACAAGTGTGATCGCACTGACAGGGATACTATTATCAGGCTGTGCAACCAAAACGCTCATCACAAAAGATCATAAAACTTATAATCGAACCACCAAAGTTACTTTAGTTGAAGATAATGTTGTTGCCTTTGGTCGCCCTGCCCAACTATCTGCAAATTTACCTAAAGATAGCATTGTGATTGCGGGTCAAAAGAATAGCTATGTCCTCACTCAGGGAGGTGCACAGTTCTTCACTCTTATCAGCAAGCTTGATCCTAAAAATATCCAAATCACGCGAGACCTCAGTTTTTATTCTGAAAAAAATGACGGGCATTTCTCAGGCACACTGCCGCTTTCTTATGTAAAGCTCAAAGAAGATTTAAGCAAAAAAGACTTAGCGTTTTTCATTGAAAATGGTGCGAGAGAATGCTCAAGTTCTAGTGATGAACGTATGCAAGCACAGCGATTCTGTTTTGATCTTAAATTGGCTGGTGTGGTGTATCCTGTTGCTAACAACCTCACTTCACTCAAAGCACTCAGCAAGGCCTATCAAGTTACAATCTACACAAATAAGCAAGAAAGTTACCAATCAAAATCTAGCTTAAATCCTTTTGAGAAGCTGGTGCTGCTACCTTTTGCAGTTGCAATTGATGTCGTTAGCCTACCTTTCCAAGCGGCAGAGAAAATTTTCGATTGATGATCATTAAAAAAGACAATGACTTAAATATCAAATCATTGTCTTTTTAAAACTTAAAGTTCCTCGTCCAAAACTTCAGTATTGTTTTTCTTGATGTTATTCATTTTGGCATTTAGCTTTAAAACATCTTGATATAAAGCATTAAACTTTTTCACTTGCGCTGTTTCTGGGAAAAGAATCATCTTACCTTTTTTCTGCCACTGATCCTTTTTCAATAAATCAAACATCGCCTGTGCTTTTTCAATAATTTGTTGTTCTATAACGAATATATCATCAGCATTTTCTGCATTGATATTGCTTTCAATTTTTGCCAATAATGACGTTTTCATTTCATCGTCAATTGACAACTGTTTTGCCTGTTGCAATGAACTCAATTGAAGTTGTAGACGTTGTTTTCCATATTCATTGGAAATATTTCTTACATCAGCAAGCATTTTTTCAGTTTCTGCATAGTCCTGCTTACGATCACGATCCAAACGCTCAACATCCAAAAATGTATCCCAATTAGCAGCTTTTAACTCACGTAAATATTGATTTCGCGCTTCAATATTTTGCATCCAATAAGTCAGCAAAAACTCTGACATTTTTTTGTAATCACCTGACAGACGATCATCATGAATATCCAGCTGTACGGGGGTAGACCAATCCTGTGCTTGCATATAAAGAGCACGCATTTTTTCAGACATAACCACATCGAACATTTTTTGATTATTTAAAACACGCTGCTGTTGGTAATGTTGGTAGAAAAAAAATGAACTGATACACAGCACGACCACACCGATCAAAACTAATACACGGCGCATAAAGCCTCCTCATTTCATTATATTTTTTATGTTTTATCTAAGTTTAATCAAGACAATACTTAGATAGTATATCGTTTTTATTGCAGTGTACGTAACGCTGCATTACATTCACACCGCTTTAAATTCGTGTACACAGTCCCTATTATCTGTTTAATGTTAATTAAAGAGATCAATCATGCGTGTAGATATTTGGTCAGATGTGGTCTGCCCTTTTTGTTATATCGGTAAAAAACGCTTAGAACATGTTGCTGAGGAAGCAGGTATTGAGCTGGAAATCCATTGGCATAGTTTTGAACTTGATCCAAATGCACCCGCAAAACATGACACATCAAATACAGAGCGTTTAGCTAAAAAGTACGGTCGAAGCTACGCTGAAATGGAAGAGATGGAGCGTAATGTTGCAGCAATGGCAGCATCAGAAGGCATCGACTTCCAATGGCAGAAAGCCAATTCAGGTAATAGCTTTAATGCACATCGTATTATTCATCTTGCACAAAGTAAGGGACTAGGAAACGAAGCAAAAGAAGCGTTCTTCCACGCGTATATGACCGAAGGTCTTGCGATTGGAGAGCGTGAAGTTGTTGAGGAAATTGCTTCACGTATCGGTTTAGACAATGCTGAAGTTGAATATGTATTAGATTCAGATGAACTCGCTGATTTTGTTCGTCATGATGAAAAAATTGCACATGAGCAACTTAAAGTTACTGGCGTGCCATTTTTTGTGTTTGATCAAAAGCTCGCACTTTCGGGGGCGCAACCTCGTGAAGTTTTCTTACAAGCTTTGCAGCAAGCAGATTCAGATGATCAAAATATTGAACAGACCGATGCTGCACAATGTAATGATGACTCTTGCGAAATCAAACCTTAAATAATTAAACCTACAGATGAGTTTTATCGTTAGATAGAACTCATTCTTTATAGAACTTAATCTGTTGATTTAAACCAATTATCTTTAAAAAAATACCGCCTATCTCAGCCAAAAAATCCTGTAACAAAGTTCATGAGCTTATTGCTCAACTTTTAGCTAGTTGATTTGTGAACGAAATCACAAGCTGCTTATAAATTTATAGATGTATTTTTGCAGTACCATCTAATTATCCGATTCATTGTTTTAAAGTGTTTTTATTTTACCAATAAAACATGATCAACATCTCGATTTAGAATCCTCAAATGAGATTCTCTAGCAATTGACGTTCTCTAGATTTTGCCTATATTTCTTCTATAATCGTCATAAAGTGACAATCTTTTGTTATGGAAATGCAAGAGTTACAAGCCTTATTGAGTGGTCAAGTTCAGCCTGAACATATTTGTATAAAACAGCTTGTAGCATTGGCGCATCAGCATACTCTGACGACTACAACTGAATATAAATTGCTCGAAAATGCTGTAAATGTAGTACTGATTCATTATTTAAAACAGGCTCAAGCCTATCTCTAAGGAAACAGGCAATGGACGTATTAGAGAAAGCACTATTGGTTGACGAGCTCAAACATTTGATCGTTGGCCTCAATGATAATAAAGCTTCACTTTTTGAAATTGCAAAATCGAAACAACGAATCAAAGATATCTGTGCGTCATGCAATGATCCACTGTTTCAGGATGAACTAACGGCTTTTAAAGAATTTATGCAACAAGAAGAATTTTCAAAACAAGATTTAGAAGATTATGGTTTCTCAATGACTTATCGTGGAACCTATAATTTTATGGGAAGAGTTGAAAGTGCCTTATTTGCTTCGGCAGATATGGGTTGGGCTGCTCTACGTCAATCACAGCATTGGCAAATATGGGTCATTCGTCCGTCATTATCATTCTTAAAAAGTCCATGGATGACCTCAACTCAAGAAGCACTTGAATGGTTAAAAAAGCATAGTCGCGAATTTATTCGAACTGATGAGGAATTAAAAACCATCATCCCTGTTTTAGAAGCTCATAACGAAATACCGACAACACTTTCTGCTCAAGAACAACTCTCATTATTACGTAAAGAAACTGCAAACTTTGAGTCACAACTCGAAGCGATTATTCAAGAAAAAATTCAACCTGTAACGCCTTCAAGTGATTCAGGCACAGTCACGGCAACACGTCCTAGACCAAGCTTTAGACAAAACTCACCTTCTGTTGCAAATATTAATAAAGCGAAGCCTGTTGCACTCAAAGATTTTAATTTAGATGGTCTATTATGCCGCCTAGAGCGCGTAGATCCTAAATTATATCCGTCCTTGTATCGTGTAGAACTACATGATGAAATTAATCAAAATATCAAAATTGATTGGCTCTATTTAAAAGCAGAAAATGATGAGCAACCACACTGGGGAACCGCTCAAATTTTCATTGCGGAACAACTTTACGAGCAAGGTCAGTTTTCACATTATGTGGTTCTAATTGGTACGCATAGTATCGACTATGCGATTACAGTGCTACAAGCATATACAGATCAACGTCATACTAGAACAAGCTCAATTCATCAAACCACTTGGACGACATTTAAAAAATTTTATCATCAGCATGAAACACTTTTTAATGAATGCATTATGAACGGAGCACAAGTTTGGCAACGTAATGAAGAAGCATACCCATATATTCCAGCATCATTTATTAACACGAAAAAGTTTATTCCTTTTGAGGAAACAGCAGCGAACTTTTTAACTCCTATTATTTTACTCAAAGAGCATCAAAAGATTCGTGTCATCCATGGTGCAGAACGGATTAAGTTATCTGCCGAAGATCAAGCTTATCCTTACCTATTGCTTGATCGTACTGATGGCTATACATGGCAATTAATTCGTCAAGTCATTAGCCGCCTTGCTCAACCTATTTCCGTCAATGATTTATATCAAGCTTTAGAAAATTCAGATCTATCATGATCTACTTAATATAATACCTAAGTCATCATCAAAATTTTGCTGATGACTTTTCTTTTTTGGCGAATACATTTTTCTTGTAAACCCAAATGAATGAATTGCTGCTTTTTGTGTCTTGGTATTGATTTTATTGATGAAATAATCAAAATTGATACTAAGAACAATATAAAAGTTTTCATTATGAATATTTTCCAAAAAACGGTATCTGCTCATCTTTTTTACAGCATTTTGGCACTTTCGCTTGGGTCAATTAATGTGACTTACGCTGCTGATGAAACCACTCCTGATTCGCAAAATGATACTCAAGAGACGCAGAATAAAAGCTCTGAAAGCGTTCTGAAC
This sequence comes from Acinetobacter sp. NBRC 100985, assembly GCF_000241225.1. NCBI lineage: Bacteria > Pseudomonadati > Pseudomonadota > Gammaproteobacteria > Moraxellales > Moraxellaceae > Acinetobacter > Acinetobacter sp. NBRC 100985. Next base: position 93,374 of record NZ_BAEB01000014.1, read on the forward strand.
TATATTCCCAAATGGGTTGATGCAACCCCAACGATACTCCCTGAACAATCTAATCAACCTAATGTCCCACCAATGTCTGAGACTGAGGAGAAAACTTGGGTAGATCGAAAACAGCGAGATATTCGCAATTGGGCAGATCGCACTTCTGTGAAAATTGATGATTGGTTTGGCGATGTTGATCCTGATAAACCTGCTTCTGCAACGATTCGTTTTATGTTGGATAACTATTGGAACGAATATGATGGCTATGAAGTCAAACCTCGTATTCGAGGAAAAATTAAGCTTCCCACATTAGAGAAAAGATTTAGCTTGGTCTTCGGTGATGATTCACTAGATGATGAATTTGATAATAATATTGCCAATACCAACAACCAACCAAATCAGGACCCAGACAAAAAATTTGATTCAAAACAAACACGTGATAACAATGGATCAATTGCCTTACGTTGGTCGAACTTTTCGAAAAAACTTCCGTTTGAAACAGATGCAGATATCGGTATACGTTCAGGGGATGACATTTACTTACGCTTACGCGCGAAAAAAAATTGGGATTTAGAAAATGATTTCCGTTTTAATGCTGAGCAAATCTATCGCTATGGCAGCCAAAGCGAAAACTATCTTAGAACCAATTTAGAACTCATCCATGCTCGTCCGAATGAACCCTTTTTATCAGATCAACTCAGCCTCACCTATGCAGATGATCAAGATGATGACTTACGATGGGATAACCGAATATTTCGTCAGCACCAATTCTTTGCCAACAACAAATTTAACTATGGTATCTATACAGGTGGTTATTACAACAATAATGACCTGCGCTTAAACAGTTGGGGGCCTTTTGTTTCTTGGAGACAACCGCTTTGGCGTGAATGGTTTTTTGTTCAAGGCGATTTAAATTATTTCAATGATCACCGAGAAGATCGGAATCATTATGTGAGTACATTTGTCCGCTTGGAAACATTGTTCTGATGAAATAAGCAACAAAACTGTGGATAACTTTAAATTTATCCATAAGAAAAACCTCTGACGGATCAGAGGTTTTTTTAATCATTTATTTCATCAATAAACTATTAATGCGCTTCACATAAGCTGCAGGATCTTCAGGCAAACCACCTTCTGCAATTACAGCTTGATCAAAAATCACATTTGCAAGATCATCAAACTGTGTAGAGCTTTCCAATTTTTTCACCAGTGGATGCTCTGGGTTGATTTCCAAAGTCGGTTTAATTTCTGGTACAGCCTGACCAGCTTGCTTAAGCATACGGATTAGTTGTGGCGATAACTCACCTTCACTCGTAACCAAACACGCTGGTGAATCAACTAATCGCGTGGTTACACGTACTTCTTTGGTTTTATCTTTCAATGAAGTCGTTAAACGATCAACAACAGGTTTGAATTGCTCAGCAGCTTCTTCAAGTGCTTTTTTCTCATCAGCATCTTGTAAGTCTCCCAAATCAACCGCACCTTTTGACACGTTTTGTAATGGCGTACCGTCAAATTCATTGACAAAATTCATTGCCCATTCATCAACTCGGTCTGCCATTAAAAGCACTTCAATACCTTTTTTCTTGAATAGTTCAAGTTGTGGTGAGTTCTTCGCAGCAGTTAGACTATCAGCAGTCACATAATAGATTGCTTTTTGCCCTTCTTTCATGCGCGCTTTATATTCAGCAAAAGATGTGCTGATCTCATCATTGGTAGATGTTGCATAACGTAATAATTTTAAAATACGTTCACGATTACCAAAGTCTTCACCTAGGCCTTCTTTTAAGACTGAGCCAAATTCACTATAGAACGTTTTGAATTTCTCTTGGTCTTTTTCATCTTCCGATTTAGCTAAACCATCAATCAAGGTCAAAACACGGCGTGCATTTCCTTCACGAATCGTTTTAACATCACGGCTCTCTTGGAGCAATTCACGGCTCACGTTCAGCGGTAAGTCAGCGCTATCCACGACACCCTGTACAAAGCGTAAATAGTTTGGAATGAGGTTATCTGCTTCGTCCATGATGAAGACACGCTTCACATAGAGCTTAATGCCTGCTTTCGCCTCACGAGTAAACAAATCTTGTTTCGCTTGGCTTGGAATATAAAGCAATTGAGTATATTCAGTACTACCTTCAACACGATTATGCGCCCACGCCAAAGGCTCAGCAAAATCATGGCTTAAATTCTTGTAGAACTCGATATATTGCTCATCAGTGATTTCATTTTTACTGCGTGTCCACAACGCACTCGCAGAGTTAATCGCTTCCCATTCGTCAGTCTTGACCATTTGACCGCCTTTAGGTTCTTCACCCTCAGCAACCTCTTCCTCTTGCCAAACTTCTTTTTGCATTTCAATTGGCAAGCTAATATGGTCAGAATATTTATTAATGATCTGCTTCACTTTCCACGATTCTAGATACTCAAGCGCATCATCGCGTAAATGGAGGATGATATCTGTTCCACGTGTGGTTTTATCAATCGTTTGGACTTCAAACTCACCTGTCCCACCGCTAATCCAACGTACACCTTCAGCCGCATCTGCACCCGCACGACGAGATTCAACAGTGATTTTGTCAGCAACAATAAAACCAGAATAAAAACCTACACCAAACTGACCAATCAATTGCGCATCTGCTTTTTGATCACCTGTTAATTTCGACATAAAGTCTTTGGTGCCTGATTTCGCAATTGTCCCAAGGTTATCAATCGCTTCTTGCTGGCTTAAACCAATCCCATTATCTGAAATGGTCAGTGTTTTATTGTCTTTATCTAGCGTTACCCGTACATGTAAATCAGGATCATTTTCATAATATTCAGGATGATTAATTCCTTCAAAACGTAATTTGTCACATGCATCAGAGGCATTTGAGATTAATTCACGTAAGAAAATTTCAGGGTTTGAATAGAGAGAATGCGTCACTAAATGCAATAACTGAGCAACTTCAGCTTGGAAACTATAATTTTGTGATGCTTGTTCACTCATAAATCACTCCTTATTTTGAGACTTATCAAATTAGAATGATTTATGAATGGTGTATCTCTACGATTTTTCAATCCTTGTTTGCTTATTTTTTAACATTTAACAATCGAATCAATCAAAAAGGACCATGACTTAGTACGCGTTCCTGTAACAACTGATCTAATTGTTGCTGACGCTGTTGATAAGCTCTTTGAATACATTGAGTATTCGAACCACAAGCATTTCTTTGCTTTAACCATTTAAATTGCTGATCTTTTTCTGCATCACGTCCGCCCATTGGTAAAGCATGTAAAACAATCTGATAGGTCGTCGCAAGTCGAACATCTGCATCATTTAAAACGAGCGTATAGCAGATTTTCTGTTCGGCTTTTAATTTTGCAGCCTTACACGAAAAGCTGGCAGCATGCGTATTTGACATCAATAAACTAGAAACCAAGAGTGTGGCTGAATAAATGACTTTTTGTAGCATCACTTTTCCCTGAATGACTTTTCATTCTTTTCAGCATACAAAACGCAATGACGATTCCTTGTTTCTTTTTATATTTAAATTGAAAAAACCTCACGTTTCGTGAGGTTTTTTTAAGGTTGGGTTGAGCTTAGAATTTGTAGCTATAACCTAGTGTGTAAACGACTGGATTAAGATCTAAATCAAATTTAGTCCCATCTACAAGCTTCACTTCAGGACTGATATCCGCATAACGAACATCCATATATACGCCCCAATTTTTCGCATCTGCTGGCTGGAAGTTGAAACCAAGCTGACCAGCAAAACCGTAGGTATTTTTCACATCATCGGCTACGCCTTTCTCATGCCATGCAATAAAAGCCGTACCACCTACACCAATATAAGGTGTAAAACGAGTTGAGTTTTTGAAGTTATATTTTGCTGTAATTGTTGGTGGTAACTGACGAACACTAGCAACTTTATCACCATTTAAAAGTACATCATGGTTGATTGGATTAGCTAATAATAGCTCAGCAGAAAAAGGAGTATCTCCGAAGAAATATTCAACAGATGGCGTAAATGCAAACTCGTGATCCCCTTTCACAGTTGCACCAGGAGCAAGTGTAGTATCCGCTGTTGGATCAATTAAACTTGCACCGACCTTAACTTGAAAACCACCTGCAAAAGCAGTTGAAGATAATCCCAGCAAAGCAATAACGAGCGCTTTCTTTAACATTTAAACAACCTCATTAACAAATTATTGATCTTGTGCATAATAATAGACATGTATTTTTACATTATGCAATACACATAAATTCCGACCATTTTATTTATTTTTATAAAATATTGAATAATATAAATTTATATTTGTAAAATTATGTAATAATTAATAATTCCGACAAGTTAAGTAAAGTTAAATTACTATAAAACCTAGCTTTTTTGTATACTTTAAATATCCAACTAAAATAGTAAAGTTATTTTAAATAATACATTTTAAAATTACTTAAAAATATAATTTAATCTTAAAATAATAAAATGACAGCATTATACAAATAACCCAATAAACAGACAAAAAATGTCACAACCTATATTTTTATTTTGATATACAGATTATTAAAAAATATTTTTCTGTGATGTATTTCTCAATCAATAAAAAAGGCCCTATAAATAGAGCCTAAATACAGTTTTAATTTTTTATAAAACCATTGCAGCAATCCAACCAAAAATGATCAGGGGTATGTTGAAATGCAAAAAGGTAGGTACAACGCTATCCCTCATATGATCATGCTGACCATCCATATTCAAACCCGATGTTGGCCCAAGAGTTGAATCTGAAGCTGGAGAGCCTGCATCACCCAATGCAGCAGCAGTTCCGATGATTGCAATCGTTGCCATTGGACTAAAACCAAACTGCAAACATAATGGCACATACATGATGGCTAAGATCGGTACAGTAGAAAATGAAGAGCCAATACCGAGTGTGATCAACAGACCGACCAAAAGCATGACAAAAGCAGCTAAGGCTTTACTATCCCCAATCCAGCCAGCTGTAGCTTTCACAAGCTCAGGAACCTGATTGGTTGCTTCAATAACTGTGGCAAAACCTTGGGCAGCAATCATAGTAAAACCAACCAGTGCCATCATGCGCATACCTGTCACGATCACATCATCAGCTTCTTTCCATTTAAAGATTCCAGCACAACTCAAGATCGCTACACCAACTAAGCCCGCGACAATCATTGAATCTGAATAAAGCTGTACAACAATCGTAGCGAGAATCGCAAATGCAGCCATGAATAACGTGAACTTTGCAATCTGTGGTGCTTGTTGTTCTTGTGTCATTTCACCCACGATGCTACGAGCAACGTTATGCAATGCTTTGTCTTGGTAATCTCGCGGCTTACGATAACTAATAAAAACCGCTGTTAACATCCCCAAGAACATTCCAGAGACAGGAATCAACATTGCTCGAGGAATTTGATCGTTGCTGATATGGAAACCGTAGCTTTGACCAAAATGGTTAATATTGTGCGCTAAAATATCATTTAAGAAGATCGCACCAAATCCCATAGGCAAGAACATATACGTTGCAACTAAGCCAAAAGTTAGCACACACGCAATCGCTCTACGGTCTAAACGTAGATGGTTGAAAACAATCAATAACGGTGGAATCAAAACTGGAATAAATGCAATGTGTACTGGAATGACATTTTGCGATGCCACCGCAGCCGCGCCAACTGTAAGAAAAATGAGAAATTTCACCTTCTTCTGAGCACGAATATCTGCATCATTTTTAAGACTTTTAACTAATTTATAAGCAAGTAAATCAGGTAAACCAGAACGAGCAAGTGCCAAAGCAAAAGCACCAAGCACGCCATAAGCAAGTGCAATTTGCGCACCGCCGCCCAGACCATTATTAAATGCGTCTAACGTACCTTGTACCCCTAGGCCTGCTAACAAACCTCCCGTTAAAGCTCCAATTACAAGTGCAAAAACAACTGGAACTCGCCCCAATGAAAGGCCGAACATGACAGCAACCGCTGCAATAATCGCGAACATAACTTTGAACTAAATGAAACGAGGGCGTCATTCTAACAGAGTTTAAATTCTGCGATTGCTGTCAGTTGATTTTTATTTATGCATTTTTCACGATAAATTGGCGAATATAATCGGCAATTTTTTCAGGCTGACTGAGTACTGCCCAGTGATTTGCATCTAGCTCAACATATTCAAATTTTTCAACCCATTTTGGCATTGATTCAGTGATGTATTCTGGGCTTACAAAGGCATCACGACGTAATACAATCGCCTGAACCGGACACTGCGCATAACGTTGACGTGGTTGAGTCAGCGATGGAATAAAGTTCGCTCGATATAAGTTAATTCCATATTTACCATCGGCAACAATATTTGCATTTAAAGGTAAGTTTTGTTTCTTCTCTAAACCACTTAAAATCTTGCCCCATTTTTCTGGACTAAAAAATGTCCATACAGTTGGAGCAACCAAAGGTAAATGGAAAGCACCGATATACCATGATTTGGTCAGCATTTTCAGCACATTGCTTGGAGCTGATTTAAATTTCTCACGCAAATACAATGATGCATGATCTAAGCACGGTCCTGAAATCGTTGTATAAGACAATAGACGACCTTTTAACTTAGGCTCAGTTGCAGATTCCCATGACTGCAAAGAACCCCAATCATGGGCTGCCATATGGAAATTACGATTCGGAAGCACTTGATCAACCACTTCCTGTAAGTCTAAAGATAAGCGTGGCAAACGATAGTCTTTAATACGCTTAGGAATTGAAGATAAGCCTGCACCACGCACGTCATAAGTCACCACGTAATAATCATTGACTAATTTTTCAATGATTGGTTCCCAAACTTCCTGATTATCTGGATAGCCATGCACTAAAACTAAAGGCGTTTTTTTCTCATCTCCCCATGTTTTCACACACAGTGTTTGCTGATCTGACGTTGTGACTGTTTTGACTAGTGCTTGCATAATTTTTTCCCATTTTGTTTTCTATCGGCTGTTCATGAAACAACCATTGCCAGCGGTGCAATAAAAGTGATACTTATGGAGTATGAATAGAGTTGCAAGAAAAAAAATTGACCATGAAAGACTTTTTCAGAAAAATTCGAACCATTCCGATTGTTTCAAAATTTATCCTCAATCACTACTCGCCCTATCGTGGAGCAGGTATTTCGATTGAAACAATTGATTTGGATCATTACCACATTCGCGTCCAAATGCCACTCACAAGAAAGAATCGTAATATTGTTGGAACTCATTTTGGAGGAAGCCTTTACTCCATGGTTGATCCCTTTTATATGCTGATTTTAATGCATCATTTGGGTCATAAATATATTGTCTGGGACAAGAGTGCCTCGATTAACTTCCTTTCTCCAGGCCGAAATACAGTCTATGCAGATATTCAACTGAGTGCTGCTGAGATTAATGAAATTAAGCAACTCGCAGAGAATCATGAACCTGTATTTCGCACTTATACCTTGAATATTGTGGATGAGTCTGGAACTCGGATTGCTGAGGTTGAAAAAATACTATATATCCGCCGTAAAAAACCTAGAGCCAGCTCATAATAAAATACCCACATTATGAATGGGGTATTTTATAAAGTGAAAAGATTATTTCTTCTCTTGGATTGCTGCACCAGCACCACCACCAATCGCACCACCGATCGCAGCCCCAGAATCACCACCTAAAAGCGCCTTACCGACAACGGAACCGATACCTGCACCAATTGCGCTGCTTGTCGTAGTATTACGGCTACCACCTTGTGTGTTTGAACCAACTCCCGCACCTGCTGCTGCACCCACACCCGCACCAATACCACCACCGACATGGTTACCTACACCACCGCCTACAGCACCACCTAAAGCCGCTGCACCAATTCGTTGATCAGAAGCACTCATATTTTGGCAACCTGTAAACATCACCACCGATAACATCAAAGTTGAAACTAAACCAATTGTTTTTTTCATGACTCTATACACTCCTATATGTTCTATTAAAAATCATAATCTTCTTTTATGTGGAGTTTGATCACATTCTGTTATTACATTTACTGAATCGTTTAGTGTTTTGTAAAAGACGTATTCATTTTAAGCTTTCAATAAAAAAGGCACCCAAAGGTGCCTTTTTGATCAGCGAGAACTTAGAACTGGTCTGAGTTCAATGCTTGACTAAATGCTTGGTCTACTTCACTAAAGTCATTGTGAAGTTCAAATTCAGCAGCTTCTGCTTCTTGGCGACGACGCTCTAAGTGATACGCAAGACCTGTACCCGCTGGGATCAAGCGACCCACAACAACGTTTTCTTTCAAGCCACGTAAATCATCTTCTTTACCTGTTACAGCCGCTTCAGTTAACACACGAGTTGTTTCTTGGAACGATGCAGCAGAAATGAACGAGTCAGTAGAAAGCGATGCTTTCGTGATACCCATCAATTGACGTTCAAACTTCGCAGGGAACTTGTTCTGAGCCAAGACAGCTTGGTTCTCTTGAACAACACGGATGTAATCCACTTGCTCACCTTTGATGAAGCTTGTATCACCGCCATCAGTGATATCAACTTTACGCAACATTTGACGTACAACAACTTCAATGTGCTTATCGTTGATTTTTACACCTTGGAGACGGTAAACGTCTTGAACTTCGTTCACGATGTAGTTAGTTAATGCTACTTCGCCTTTCAAACGTAAGATGTCATGTGGGTTTTGTGGACCATCAGAGATTGTCTCACCACGGTTTACATGCTCACCTTCGAACACGTTGATTTGACGCCATTTTGGAATCAATTCTTCGTAGATCTCAGAACCATCATCTGGCGTAATCACTAAACGGTTCTTACCTTTGGTCTCTTTACCGAAGCTTACAACACCTGATACTTCTGCAAGGATCGCATGCTCTTTCGGCTTACGTGCTTCGAACAAGTCAGCTACACGCGGAAGACCACCGGTAATATCACGAGTACGTGAAGTTTCTTGTGGTACACGACCAATGACGTCACCCACACCAATCGTTTCGCCATCACGAACGGTTACGATTGTATTTTGTGGTAAGAAATAGAACTGTTCGCCACCATCCGTTGTATCCAATACGATCGCTGGACGTAAATCTTTACCAGAAGCAGGACGAGCTGTTACAGGCAAGATTTCAACAGTAGTCATACCCGTTGCATCATCTGTCTTAGATGTTGCAGTTACACCATCAGCAATCTGACTGAAACGTGCTTTACCAGCAACTTCGGTAACAAGTGGATGTGTATGTGGATCCCAAGTCGCTACAATACCGCCAGCTTCTACAGCTTCACCATCTTTCAACAAGATGCTTGCACCGTAAGGAAGCTTATAACGCTCGCGCTCACGACCTAAATCATCCGCAATACCAATTTCACCTGAACGTGAAACAGATACTTGGTGACCTTTGGCATGTTGTACAGTTTTCACGTTGTGGAAACGTACAGTACCTTTATTACGTACTTGAACACTGTTTGCAGCAGAAGTTCGGCTCGCAGCACCACCAACGTGGAAGGTACGCATCGTTAACTGTGTACCTGGTTCACCAATTGATTGTGCAGCCATTACACCTACTGATTCACCTGGATTCACCAAATGACCACGTGCAAGGTCACGACCATAACAACGCGCACATACACCGAATGTAGATTCACATGCGATTACAGAACGGACTTTAACTTCATCGACACCTGCTTCTTCAAGCTGAGCAGCGATTTTCTCGTCAATGAGCGTACCACGTGGAAGAACCACTTCATCATCAGATGCACGACGTACATCTTCAGCTGTTACACGACCTAATACACGGTCACGTAATGGTTCAATAACGTCACCACCTTGAATGAATGGTGTCATTACTAGACCACCAGCTGTACCACAGTCAGATTCAGTAATTACCAAATCTTGTGCTACATCTACAAGACGACGTGTCAAGTAACCAGAGTTCGCAGTTTTCAATGCAGTATCGGCCAAACCTTTACGTGCACCGTGTGTCGAGATGAAGTACTGAAGTACTGTCAAACCTTCACGGAAGTTTGCTTTAATTGGTGTCTCAATGATCGAGCCATCCGGCTTCGCCATCAAGCCACGCATACCAGCAAGCTGACGAATCTGCGCCGCACTACCACGGGCACCCGAGTCAGACATCATATAAATCGAGTTGAATGATTTTTGCTTCTCGTCTTCACCTTGTTTGTTTTTCACAAGTGTATAAGACAAGTTATCCATCATCGCTTTCGCTACTTGGTCGTTTGTACGTGCCCAAATATCGACAACTTTGTTATAACGCTCGCCCGCAGTTACGAAACCTTGTTCAAACTGTTGTTCGATTTCACGAACTTCTGTTTCAGCTTTATCGATAATTGCATGTTTAGTTGGCGGAATAAGCATGTCTTCCATACCAACAGAAACACCTGAGCGAGTCGCTTGACGGAAGCCCAAATACATCAATTGGTCAGCGAAGATAACAGTATCTTTCAAACCAAGTTTACGGTAGCAAGAGTTAATTAACTTAGAGATGTTTTTCTTGGTCATCTCAAGGTTGATCGATTCAAAGCTTAGACCTTGTGGAACAACTTCCCATAACAAGCAACGGCCAGGTGTTGTATCAACAATAATGGTTTGCTTTTCACGGTTACCGTTTTCGTCAATCACAGTTTGGTGTACACGTACTTTTACGCGTGCATGGATTGCAACTTTACCAGTCGCTAACGCACGGTTAACTTCGTGAGTATCCGCAAATACCATGCCTTCACCTTTGGCATTTACCGCATCACGCGTGATGTAGTAAAGGCCCAAGACAACGTCTTGAGAAGGAACGATAATTGGCTCACCGTTTGCAGGCGACAAGATGTTATTCGTTGACATCATCAACGCACGAGCTTCTAACTGTGCTTCCAATGTCAATGGAACGTGTACCGCCATTTGGTCACCATCGAAGTCGGCGTTGAACGCAGCACATACGAGTGGGTGAAGACGGATTGCCTTACCTTCGATCAAGATAGGTTCAAATGCTTGAAGACCTAGACGGTGAAGTGTTGGTGCACGGTTCAACATGACTGGATGTTGACGAATAACGTGTGCTAAAACGTCCCAAACTTCAGGTGTTTCACGCTCAACCATTTTCTTCGCAGCTTTAATGGTTGTTGCTTGGCCAGAAGCTTGTAGTTTTGCGAAAATGAATGGCTTGAATAATTCAAGTGCCATTTTCTTCGGAAGACCACACTGGTGAAGGCGTAAAGTAGGACCAACGGTAATTACCGAACGACCTGAATAGTCAACACGCTTACCGAGCAAGTTTTGACGGAAACGACCTTGTTTACCTTTGATCATATCTGCCAAAGATTTCAATGGACGTTTGTTCGAACCTGTAATCGCACGACCACGACGACCGTTATCAAGTAATGCATCAACAGACTCTTGTAACATACGTTTTTCGTTACGTACGATGATGTCTGGTGCAGCAAGGTCAAGAAGACGCTTTAAACGGTTGTTACGGTTGATCACACGACGATATAAATCGTTCAAGTCTGAAGTCGCGAAACGACCACCTTCAAGTGGTACAAGCGGACGTAAGTCTGGTGGAAGTACTGGAAGTACATTCATTACCATCCATTCAGGCTTGTTGTTTGAATCTTTGAAAGCTTCCATCAATTTCAAACGCTTAGAAGCTTTCTTAAGCTTCGTTTCAGACGTTGTTTGTGGAATTTCTTCACGTAAACGTGAAATTTCTGCTTCAAGATCAATATCTTTTAACAAATCCTGAACTGCTTCTGCACCCATTTTCGCAGTGAATTCATCACCGTGTTCTTCAAGTGCATTGTAGTATTCTTCGTCTGTTAAAAGTTGATACTTTTCAAACGGAGTCATACCAGGATCTGTTACAACATAAGATTCGAAATACAATACGCGCTCGATATCACGTAAAGTCATATCAAGAAGTAAACCGATACGGCTCGGTAATGATTTCAAGAACCAGATGTGTGCAACTGGAGAAGCAAGCTCGATGTGACCCATACGTTCACGACGAACTTTTGCAGTTGTTACTTCAACGCCACATTTTTCACAAATGACGCCTTTATATTTCATACGCTTGTATTTACCACACAAGCATTCGTAATCTTTTACTGGACCAAAAATTTTGGCACAGAACAAACCGTCACGTTCAGGTTTAAAAGTACGGTAGTTAATGGTTTCAGGTTTTTTAACTTCACCGTGAGACCATGACTTAATCATCTCTGGTGACGCAAGACCAATACGGATACGGTCAAATTCAACAGGTGCATGACCTTCTGAATCCGTTTTCTTACGCATGATATCGAGCAAGTCTTTCAATTTTTTTCTCCGTGTGTCGGGAAGCTACGCTCACCCGACTGGGTCACAAATATTGTTTTTACTGAAATTTGGAAATCTCGAATCCCCCTTCATAAAGGGGGACTTTACCCCTCTTTCTCAAACAGGGGTTAGCGGAGATTTTTTAGTCACCATTTTTCAGTTCAATGTTGATACCTAAAGAACGGATCTCTTTGGTCAATACGTTGAACGATTCAGGCATACCCGGATCCATATAATGGTTACCATCTACAATGTTCTTATAGATGCGTGTACGACCTTCGACGTCATCCGACTTAACAGTAAGCATTTCTTGGAGTGTATATGCTGCACCGTATGCTTCAAGTGCCCATACTTCCATCTCACCGAAACGCTGACCACCGAATTGTGCTTTACCACCAAGCGGCTGCTGTGTAACAAGCGAGTAAGAACCTGTTGAACGCGCATGCATTTTGTCATCAACCAAGTGGTTCAATTTGAGCATGTACATGTAACCTACAGTTACAGGACGATCAAACTGCTCACCTGTGCGTCCATCAAACAATACCGTTTGACCAGTACGCGAAATGTCTGCCAATTCAAGTAAGTCTTTAATTTGACTTTCTTCAGCACCATCGAATACAGGTGTTGCCAATGGAACACCAGCACGCAAGTTACCTGAAAGTGCTAAAATTTCTGCGTCAGTTAAGCTATTCAGCTCTTCTTGTTCGCCACCAACCTTGTTATAAATCTTGTCTAAGAAATCACGTAGTTCTAACACTGTACGCTGTTCTTTCAACATTTTCTCGATTTTATCGCCAAGGCCTTTCGCCGCCATACCTAAGTGAGTTTCAAGAATCTGACCCACGTTCATACGTGACGGTACACCCAATGGGTTTAACACGATATCAACGGGTACACCATTTGCATCATGCGGCATGTCTTCAACTGGCAAGATGTTTGATACAACACCTTTGTTACCGTGACGACCCGCCATCTTATCACCAGGCTGGATACGACGTTTAACAGCAAGGTAAACCTTAACAACTTTCAATACGCCAGTTGTTAATTCATCACCTGTAGAAAGTTTACGTTTCTTCTCAGCAAACTTCTCATCAATCTCGTAGCTCTTCTCTTTCAAGAACACTTGAATTTGAGTTAAACGCTCAGCAATTGCTTCATCATTTGGCTGGATTTCAAGTAAATCAACAAGCTCTAAACCAGACAATACATCTTCAGAAAGTTTATCGCCACGTTTAGTCGAACCGCCACCGTTAGATTCTTGACCTTTCAACAAACGAACAATACGTTCACGTGCTGCTTCTTCGAAGATTTTGTATTCTTCTTTCAAGTCTTTACGGTATGCATCAAGCTGAGCTTTTTCAATTGCCTGTGCACGTTCATCTTTTTCCAAACCATCACGAGTGAAGACTTGAACGTCGATAACCGTACCTTTAGTACCAGACGGAACACGTAAAGAAGAGTCTTTTACGTCAGCCGCTTTTTCACCAAAGATTGCACGAAGTAATTTTTCTTCAGGTGTTAATTGAGTTTCGCCTTTAGGCGTTACCTTACCAACAAGGATATCACCCGCAGTCACTTCAGCACCGATATACACGATACCTGACTCATCCAATTTAGACAGTGCAGCTTCACCTACGTTAGGAATATCGGCAGTAATTTCCTCTGCACCTAACTTAGTATCACGTGCCACACATGACAATTCTTGAATGTGAATCGACGTTAAACGGTCTTCTTGAAGTACACGCTCAGATAATAAGATCGAGTCTTCGTAGTTATAACCATTCCATGTCATGAACGCGACACGCATGTTTTGACCAAGCGCAAGTTCACCCATGTCAGTCGATGGACCGTCAGCCAAGATGTCACCACGAGCAACTTTGTCGCCTAATTTCACGATAACATTTTGGTTAATACATGTATTTTGGTTTGAACGTGTATATTTGATGAGGTTATAGATATCTACACCCGCCTCACCTGCGATCATTTCATCTTCGTTTACACGAATAACGATACGAGATGCATCAACATATTCAATTGCACCACCACGATCGGCGATCACACACACACCAGAATCACGTGCTACGTTTGCTTCCATACCCGTACCAACAAGCGGCTTGTCAGCACGTAAAGTTGGAACAGCCTGACGTTGCATGTTTGAACCCATTAATGCACGGTTCGCATCATCGTGTTCAAGGAATGGAATCAATGATGCTGCAACAGAAACAACCTGCTGTGCAGAAACGTCCATATGAGTTACGCGCTCAGGCGACATACGTACGAATTCACCTTGATGACGTACAGAAACCATTTCTTCAGTCAAGTTGCCATCTTTATCAACAGCAGAATCGGCCTGTGCAATGACAGTACCCACTTCTTCAATTGCAGATAAATATTCAACATCGTCAGTTACGCGACCATCTACAACTTTACGATACGGTGTTTCCAAGAAGCCAAAGTCGTTTGCTTTAGCATATACAGAAAGCGAGTTGATCAAACCAATGTTTGGACCTTCAGGCGTTTCAATAGGACAAACACGACCATAGTGAGTTTGATGTACGTCACGTACTTCGAAGCCCGCACGTTCACGAGTCAAACCACCAGGACCAAGCGCAGATACACGACGTTTGTGTGTAATCTCAGACAATGGGTTGTTTTGGTCCATGAACTGAGATAATTGGCTTGAACCAAAGAATTCTTTGATTGCAGCAGCAACTGGTTTTGCGTTGATTAAATCTTGCGGAGACAAGTTATCTGTTTCTGCTTGGCTTAAACGTTCTTTAACAGCACGTTCAACACGAACTAAACCAACACGGAATTGGTTTTCTGTCATTTCACCAACAGAACGCACACGACGGTTACCTAAGTGATCGATATCATCAACTTCACCTTTACCGTTACGAATTTCAACCAATGTACGCAGTACATCAATGATATCTTCGTGCGATAAAATTCCTTCAACTTCACGTGACTTCTGATCAGTACCCACTTCGTAAGGACGACCCAAACGACGGTTAAACTTCATACGACCTACTGGAGAAAGATCATAGCGCTCAGAAGAGAAGAATAAGTTATTGAATAAGTTCTCAGCAGCTTCTTTCGTCGGTGGTTCACCTGGACGCATTACTTTATAGATTTCAACAAGTGCTTCTTCACGACCTGTTGTTGTATCTGCACGTAATGTATCCGCAACGAAAGGACCACGGTCGATGTCATTTGTAAACAGAATGTTAAACTGCTTAACACCACCTTCAGCGATCTTCACCATGATTTCATGGCTAAGCACCGTATTTGCAGGAATCACATCACCGTTTTTCAGTGTGATGTCTTCAGCTGTAATACGCTCATATAAATATTCATCAGGTACAGAAAGCTTCGCTAAGTTTGCAGCTTCCATTTGACGTACGTGACGTGCATTAATACGTTTGCCTTGTTCTACGATTGTTTTACCATCGTTATCCAAGATATCAAATTGCGCCATTTCACCACGTAAACGATCTGGAACGAGGTCAATTTGATAGCTACCCATATCTAGATATACAGGTACTTTTTCGTAAAACAAATTCAAGATTTGTTCATTGGTATAATTCAAGGCACGTAAAATCACAGTCGCCAACAATTTACGACGACGGTCAATACGTACGAATACTAAATCTTTAGCATCAAATTCAAAATCTAACCATGAACCACGGTAAGGAATAATACGTGCTGAATACAACACTTTACCGCTTGAGTGGGTTTTACCTTTGTCATGGTCAAAGAATACGCCTGGTGAACGGTGTAATTGAGATACGATTACACGCTCTGTACCGTTGATAACGAATGTACCGTTATCGGTCATGAGTGGCATTTCACCCATGTAAACTTCTTGTTCACGAACGTCTTTAATTGATTTCGTTTCACGATCTTTGATGATCAAACGAATTTTTACGCGCATTGGTGCTGCATAAGTTGAACCACGCAAAATACATTCACGTACGTCAAACTCAGGCTTACCAAGACTATACTCAACAAATTCTAAAGCAGCATTGCCAGAATAACTTTCAATAGGAAAAACTGAACGAAATGCGGCTTGGAGACCGATATCTTCGCGATTTTTTGGAGTTTTACCGTCTTGCAAGAATGTACGATACGAATCGACTTGAATCGAAAGCAAGTACGGTGCATCCATTACTTGGGGCAATTTACCAAAATTCTTACGGATCCGTTTCTTTTCGGTATATGAGTATGCCATCTGGAGTCCTCGGAAAGTAAACCAAACCCGCCTGCAGAACGGGTTTGGAAGGAATTACGCAGGCCGATATGGCCACCACTGTTTACAAATGCTGCAATTTTTAGTGGTATTAAAACGCTTAACAATATTTTTATAAGCAAAAAAATATTGGTAAGCGTTTGATATTCAGTCGTTTATTCTAATTACGCACGTATTACAAGCAAAACTAACAAAAAACGAGCCGATTATTGTAACGCAAAAAGGCTGATGACCCAAGAGCCATCAGCCATTTTTTGGAGCCGATTATCAAAAAACCGACTCCCTACAGAATTACTTAAGTGTAACTGTAGCACCAGCTTCTTCAAGCTTCTTCTTAAGTTCTTCGCCTTCTTCTTTAGAAACGCCTTCTTTAAGAACAGCAGGAGCGCCTTCAACCATATCTTTAGCTTCTTTAAGACCAAGACCAGTAGCTTCACGAACTGCTTTAATTACAGCAACTTTGTTAGCACCGAAAGAAGTCAACTCAACGTTGAATTCAGTTTGTTCTTCAGCAGCAGCAGCGCCAGCACCTGGAGCAGCAGCAACAGCTACAGCAGCAGCAGATACGTTAAATTTTTCTTCGAAAGCAGAAATTAATTCAACAAGTTCAAGAACTGTTTTTTCAGCAACTGCGTTTAAGATTTCTTCGTTAGTTAAAGCCATGAGAATAACTCCAAATGGATATTGAATGGTGTGAAAATAGGATTAAGCCGCTTCTGACTCGTTTTTCTCTTTGAGTGCTGTAATAAGGCGACCCAATTTCGAAATAGGAGCTTGAAGAACAGAGGCAAGCATAGTAAGCGCTTTCTCTTGGTTCGGAAGGTTTGCAATAACGCTAACTTCTGCACCTTTATAAAGTTTGCCATCAAATGCAGCAGCTTTAAGTTCAAATGCTTTGTTAGTTTTCGCAAATTCTTCGAACAAGCGTGCAGCTGCACCCATGTCGTCTTCAGAAGTAGAGAAACCGAGAATTGTTGGACCAACAAGGTCGTCATTCAAGATATCGAATTGAGTACCTTCGAATGAACGCTTAGCCAAAGTGTTACGCACGATACGTGTAGTAACACCTAACTTACGAGCTTCAACACGAAGTGTTGTTAATTGCTCTACAGTTAAGCCTTGGTAGTCAGCAACAACGGCAGAGAACGCTTTAGAAGCAACTTCGTTTACTTCTGCAACGATCTGTTTTTTGTCTTCGATAAGAAGAGCCATTGTAAAACCTCCTAACGGTGATTTATGCACTCAAATATGAGTACACTCCCAATTCGTAAGCCTTTCGACCTACACGTGGAGGAGGAACAAATCACACCACCACGTCTACTCAGACTGGTTTATTAAGAAAAATATTCGAAAATATCTCTCGCCTGAGGTCTTTGACGCTGATAAATATTCATTTATCAATTCAAAGTTTGCTCAGATTCTTATAAAAGAATCTGAGGCTTTAAAATTCTTTCTAATTACTTAGAAACGTTGTTTACGTCAATTGCAAGACCAGGACCCATAGTTGAGCTCAAAGTGATCTTTTTAACGTATACACCTTTAGAAGTTGCAGGTTTTAAACGTTTCAAATCTGCAATTAAAGTTTCAACGTTTTGACGAACAGCATCTTCGCTGAAGCCTAACTGACCAATCGCAGCGTGGATGATACCCGCTTTGTCTACACGGTAACGTGCTTGACCAGATTTAGCATTCTTAACCGCACCAGCAACGTCAGGAGTTACTGTACCCACTTTAGGGTTTGGCATTAAGCCACGTGGACCAAGAATCGTACCTAACTTACCAACAACGCGCATTGCATCAGGAGCAGCAATCACTACGTCGAAATCAAGATTTCCACCTTGAATGCTTTCAGCAAGGTCATCAAAACCAACGATGTCAGCACCAGCTTCTTTTGCAGCTTCAGCAGCAGCACCTTGAGCAAATACTGCAACACGTACAGTTTTACCAGTACCAGCAGGTAAAGTAGTCGCACCACGAACAACTTGGTCAGATTTACGTGGATCTACACCAAGGTTTACAGAGATGTCTAAAGATTCTTTGAACTTCGCAGCTGGAAGGCTGTTAAGAACTTGTACTGCTTCTTCCAAAGTGTAAACTTTGTTTGCTTCTACAGCAGCAGCGATGGCTTTTTGACGTTTAGTTAACTTTGCCATGTCTTATAGCTCCACTTCCAAGCCCATAGAACGTGCAGAACCAGCGATGGTACGAACACGAGCGTCTAAATCAGCACCAGTTAAGTCTGGTTCTTTAGTAGTCGCTATTTCTTCTAATTGAGCACGAGTCAACTTACCAACTTTAGTTTTGTTAGGTACAGAAGAACCCTTTTGAATACCAGCAGCTTTCTTAAGAAGAATAGATGCAGGTGGAGTTTTCATGATGAAAGTGAACGACTTATCGTTGTACACAGTGATCACGACAGGAATTGGCAAACCAACTTCAAGTTTTTGTGTAGCAGCATTGAATTCTTTACAGAAAGCCATGATGTTTACACCACGTTGACCTAAAGCAGGACCAATTGGTGGAGATGGATTTGCTTTACCAGCTGGAACTTGCAGCTTGATATAGCCGTCAATCTTCTTAGCCATTGAAAATTTCCTCTGGGTACAGACGCCGCTAGGCTCCCCAAAAAATTAAACAACACCGAAGTGTTAGAACAACAATGCCCGATCAAATCGGGCGCTTTTCAACCAATTCAAATTAAATCGTTTTTTCGACTTGACGAAATTCGAGTTCAACTTGAGTTGGTCGATTAAATACATTAATCGTCAACGTTAAACGTGACTTATCGTATTGTACTTCCTCCACGACCCCTTTAAAGTCTGTGAACGGACCATCAATAACGAGCAATTCTTCACCTGGCTCAAACATCGTCTTAGGACGAGGTGCTTCACCAGTATTACGTACACGAGCAAGAATCGCATCTGCTTCACGCTGTGAAATTGGTGCTGGTTTCTCTGGTGTTCCACCAATAAAACCTAGAACCTTTGGACATTCTTTTACAATGTGCCAAGTATCATCATTCATTTCCATTTCGACTAATACATAGCCTGGAAAGAATTTACGTTCAGATTTGCGCTTCTTCCCATCCTTCATTTCTACTACTTCTTCAGTAGGAACAAGGACTTCACCAAAGCTATCAGCTACCGTGCTACGTTGAATTCGTTCATTAAGTGAACGCATCACTTGTTTTTCAAAACCTGAATAGGCATGAATAATATACCAACGTTTCATGGCGCTCTTACCCGATAATTAACTTAATAAACCAACCTAACCCGTAATCGAAGCACCACAACACTAATGATGCTACAACCACAACCAAAAGAACCTGCCACGATGTCGTGATCGTCTCTTGTTTTGTAGGCCAAGTCACTCGACGCAGTTCAATTCGTGCATCTTGCAACAAGCGCACAAAGCCTTTACCTTGATGGGTGGCGTATAATAAACCTAAAGCGACGACGATACAAGCCAAAATTACCCCAATGCGCACCCAAATATCATTTGCAGGCGCCCAATAGGCTGGTAAATGCTGATTTACCAATGCTGAACCGATGAATAAAGCTATAGCAATCAACCACAAAACAGCATCAAGTGGAGAACCTGAACTTACAACTTCCGCAGCATTATTTCTTTGAGGGATTGGCGCGTCGCTTAATGCGTCACGCGATTTATCATTCGACATTTTTTTACTCGTCGTAGAATTCGCGACTTATTATATGACAACTCAGCCAGAATTAAGCTTTTTTATAAAAAAAAGTGGCAGGCCAGGAGGGACTCGAACCCCCAACATTCGGTTTTGGAGACCGACGCTCTACCAATTGAACTACTAGCCTATTATGCAAATCGAAAGCCGAAGCTTCCGATTTGAGTGTAACACAGTATTGGGCTTATGCAGTTACTTTAGCAACAACACCAGCACCTACAGTACGACCACCTTCACGGATCGCAAAACGTAGACCTGGGTCCATTGCGATTGGGTGGATTAATTCTACTGACATTTCAACGTTGTCACCTGGCATTACCATTTCAACGCCGTCTTGTAACTTGATTGCGCCAGTTACGTCAGTTGTACGGAAGTAGAACTGTGGACGGTAACCGTTAAGGAATGGAGTATGACGACCACCTTCTTCTTTAGAAAGTACGTATACTTCTGCGTCGAATTTAGTGTGTGGCTTGATTGAACCTGGTTTAGCAAGTACTTGACCACGTTGTACGTCTTCACGCTTAGTACCACGTAGAAGAACACCACAGTTCTCGCCCGCACGACCTTCGTCTAGAAGTTTACGGAACATTTCTACGCCAGTTACAGTTGTTTTAACTGTATCTTTGATACCAACGATTTCAACTTCTTCGCCTACTTTAACGATACCAGACTCTACACGGCCTGTTACAACAGTACCACGACCAGAGATTGAGAATACGTCTTCGATTGGCATTAAGAATGCTTTGTCGATAGCACGTTCTGGTTCTGGGATGTAAGAGTCAAGCGCTTCAACAAGAGCAAGAACTGAAGACTCACCATACTGACCAGCGTCGCCATTAAGCGCAGCAAGAGCAGAACCACGGATAACTGGAGTGTCATCACCTGGGAAGTCGTAAGTAGAAAGAAGTTCACGAACTTCCATTTCTACTAATTCAAGTAATTCTTCATCGTCAACAAGGTCACACTTGTTAAGGAATACAAGAATGTAAGGTACACCAACCTGACGAGAAAGAAGGATGTGTTCACGAGTTTGTGGCATTGGACCATCAGTCGCAGCACATACAAGGATCGCGCCGTCCATCTGAGCAGCACCAGTAATCATGTTTTTAACATAATCGGCGTGGCCCGGGCAGTCTACGTGAGCGTAGTGACGAGTTGGAGAGTCGTATTCTACGTGTGAAGTATTAATTGTAATACCACGTGCTTTTTCTTCTGGTGCAGAGTCGATAGCTGCGTAATCTTTAGCTTCACCGCCGTAAGTTTTTGCACAGATCGTTGCAATCGCAGCAGTTAAAGTTGTTTTACCATGGTCAACGTGACCAATTGTACCCACGTTTACGTGTGGTTTATTACGTTCAAACTTAGCCTTAGCCATTTGATTTTCCTCGTTTACGTCGACACCAGTTTAGAGAAAAACAACCCTGAAAAACCTTCTTTATCGACATTTGCCTAAAAAACTAGACACCTAATACTTGAAAAGCAGACTATAAAAGCCTGCTTCTTTAAAATTCTGTAGAAAACTCTACTAAGCTGTATATCTGGAGCTCTTATCGAGATTTGAACTCGAGACCTCTCCCTTACCAAGGGAGTGCTCTACCACTGAGCTATAAGAGCGATTATCCTTCGATGGAGCGGGAGACGAGGATCGAACTCGCGACATGCAGCTTGGAAGGCTGCCACTCTACCAACTGAGTTACTCCCGCACGACATTGGTATTAACCACTTCATTCGAAGTTAATGGTGGTGGGAGAAGGATTCGAACCTTCGAAGCTTTCGCAACAGAGTTACAGTCTGCCCCCTTTGGCCGCTCGGGAATCCCACCACGTCGCACTTATTTCAGCGCTTTCCTTTACTACTCACACACTACACTTTAAGATGGTGCCGGCACACGGATTCGAACTGTGGACCTACTGATTACAAGTCAGTTGCTCTACCAACTGAGCTATGCCGGCGCTTCTTAGCGTTTCGTACGTTTCGTATCGGAACGGTGTGCAGTTTAGCAAAACTCTGAATCGATGCAAGTGGTTTTTTCAAAAAAACCTTAAAAACTCATAAAATCAACCCGTTTGACGATAATTCAACCGCTTTGATCACTGCACGGGCTTTTATTTGGGTCTCATTCCACTCTGATTCAGGATTTGAGTCAGCAACCAGTCCCGCACCAGCTTGCACATAGACTTTATTTTCACGAATAACACAGGTTCGAATCGCAATCGACATATCCATTTCACCATGCCAGCCCAAATATCCAACGGCACCACCAAATACGCCACGTTTTACTGGTTCAACTTCGTCAATAATTTCCATGGCACGAATTTTTGGCGCGCCTGAAAGTGTTCCTGCTGGGAACGTTGCTTTAAATACATCTAAAGCATCAACATCATCTCGAACTTCACCTTGCACATTTGACACAATATGCATCACATGCGAATAACGCTCAATCACCATTCGGTCCGTTACTTGAACCTTACCAATCTTTGAAACACGCCCAACATCATTACGACCAAGATCAATCAACATGAGATGCTCAGCAATTTCTTTTTCGTCTGCCAGTAAATCTTGCTCTAAAGCAAGATCTTCTTCTTTGGTCTTACCACGAGGTCGTGTTCCAGCCAATGGACGAACTGTTGCAATACCATTCTCTAAACGAGATAAAATCTCAGGCGATGAACCTACAATATGAAAAGGCTTTTGATCAGTAATGGTCTGCCCCTGTACAAGGAATAAATAAGGTGATGGATTTAAGTGACGCAAAGCACGATAAACCTGCAAAGCCTCTCCATCAAAGTCTGAAACCATTCGTTGACCTGGCACAACTTGCATAACATCACCAGCACGAATGTATTCTTTTACCTTTTCAACAGTCTGAAGAAACTTCTCGCGCCCCGTAATTGACTCAAAGTTCGGCTTGGTATGTGGCTTAGCTTGTAAACCCACTGGGGTTGCAAGCAATTGCTCAAGTTGATCTAATTTAGTCTGAGCTTGATCATACGCGTTTGGCTGTTTAGCATCCGCATGATGAATTAAAAACAAGGTATCTTTTAAATTATCAAATACGATAACTGTTTGAGACAACATTAACCATAAATCAGGTAGTGTCACAGGATCCGCAGTTGGAACATTTTTGAGTTTTGGCTCAATATAACGAACAGCGTCATAGCCCAAATACCCTACCAAACCACCAGTAAAACTCGGTAAATCTGGAATTTCCTTTTGAGTCGGTACTTTAAACTGGCTTTGAAATTCACGGATATACTGAAACGGGTCAGCACAGTGCTCTTCTGTTACCGAGCCATCTGCCTGCTGAATCGTTAAAATTCCAGCATTACATGAAAAAACGGTCGATTCACCCAAACCAATCATGGAGTAACGTGCCCAGTTTTCACCACCCTCTACAGATTCAAATAAATAGGCTTGTTTCTGTTCTTTAAAACGAGCAAATACTGAAAGTGGTGTTTCTGTATCAGCCAAACGCTGGCGATAAACTGGAATCGTATTGAAGCCAGCCGATATCAGCTGTTCGAATTGTACTTGTGAAGTCATGAATATTCTCTATGGTTAAGTTTCTTTGCGTTTTCGTTCGATCTTGCTTTAATTTCGCCATCGAAAAACCATAACCAAGCTCATGCCTTTCTCCTTATTTGATCTTCTTCAACCAATTCAAATAAACTATCAACAACTTGTTGTGGCTGACAATCATAGATGTTTTCACCATGATTATAGCCATAGCTAACCACAATACAATCAATACCTGCACATCTAGCTGCTTCCACGTCATTACTGGAATCACCCACCATTAATGTGCCTGCCTTATCAACATTTTGCTGCTGCATACAATGCAATAAAGGCAACGGGTGTGGTTTGCGCTCTGGCAAAGTATCACCACCAACCACCATTTCAAAAAAACAAGCGAGCTTTAAGCTTTCTAAGATTCCCTCAGCCAAGTGCTCAGGCTTGTTAGTCACACATGCCATTAAAATATTATGGCTTTGACAGTACTCCAAGAAAGCTAAAACACCATCATAAATTGTGGTATTTACACATAGCTCACGTGCATAAACATCCAAGAAAGTATCGAGTAATTTTTTTTGCTTTTGTGTATCGACTTGACCAAATAAATGCTCAAGCACTGTTTCACATAATTTTGCTGCGCCTTTACCAACCCACTCTCGAACTTGTAATTCAGTCACCAAAGGCCATCCTAGTTGTTCCAAGCTGAGATTCATTGATCGATATAAATCAGCAGCTGAATCAACGAGAGTTCCATCTAAATCAAATAAAATTAGATCGCGATGTTGTAACTGTGCAACAGACATATTTTCACTCAAAAACAAAAGGCACGCTCAAATAGCATGCCTTTGATTGTAAAAGCTTAGATCGATTATTTAAAGAACAACCATGCAATCACAGCTAAAATCACCAACACAATAATTGAAATTAAGCCTACAGAGGCATTTTTTTGCTGTTCTTTTTCTTGTTCAACACGAGAAACTGGCTCTTCAATCACAACTGGTTGTTGCTCAGGCGCAGTGACTTTGACATCCACACCCTCTGGAATTGGCGCTGGTTTTGGTATTGTCACTTGTTGTGGCATACCATCGCGAGTAATCGAGGTTTCTGCAGCACGTTCTGCAATGCTTGGCATTCCTTGATCGTGTGCCGAAGATGACACAGGCTCAGCTTCAATTTCAGGTAAATCAGCAACACTTACTGGTGCAAGAACAGAAAACATAAAGCTTGCAAATTGAACAATATCACCATCATTCAACTCGGTTTCTTGCTCAATTTTTAGATCATTGATAAATGTTCCATTAGAAGAATTCAGATCCTGAACCCAAAGCTGCTGATCTTTCAGCAACAATGCAGCATGTCGACGTGATATATCTGCCGATTGCAACAGCAAATCAGCATCTTGATGGCGCCCAACCAACATATCACGTTCAACACTAATTTCTTGCCCCGTAAATTCACCTGTAATGGCTTGTAATTTCCAAGTCATAGATGCATATCCTTATATAATTTCTTGCAATTGTAACATTGTCGCATAAGGTCTTCTGTGCATCTACTGTGAAGATGCTGGGCGAATCGTTGTTGTTGTCACCGTATTTTTACTGCGTTCAGTTTCCTTTACAGGAAGTGCAACTGATTTTTGCTGTACAACAGGTCTATCTTCCGCTACAGGTGTTGAAACAGCGCCAGATTGATTTTGCTGAGTTGCTGTTGGAACTTTCTGATAAGGAGAACTATTCGCTGCCGCAGGTTGTTGGCGATAAATATCATTTACATTTTCTGGTAATTTTGCAAAGTTACCATTTTTATCCATTGCCAACTGCAAGCTATAAAGTTGATTATAACGTTGTTGAGAAATACGTCGAACATCATCCGCATCGCCTACGATGGTGGGATGGATAAAGACAAGTAAATTGCGCTTCTCATTCGTCTTGCTATCCGCTCTAAATAATCGACCCAAGTAAGGAATATCACTAAGAACTGGAACACCTTGCCGAGATTGGACCGTATTATCGGAAATCAAACCGCCAAGCACAACGGTCTGCCCATGATCTGCTAGAACTGCTGTTTTAATTGCTCGCTTACTGGTGACCAAATCAGTTGCTTGTCCACGACTTTCTTGAACCGCAGAAACCTCTTGCTCTACCTCTAAACGAACCGATCCACCTTCACCAATATGAGGAACAACTTTTAACGTTACCCCCACATCTTTACGCTCAACAGTCGTATAAGGATTAACACCAGTACTATTCGTTGTCACAGAGCCTGTAACAAAGGGAACGTTTTGACCAACAACAATATAGGCTTCTTCATTATCCATCGTCACAATTGATGGCGTAGAAAGCAGATTTGACTTGGTATTACTTTTTAACGCTTGAATGAGTGCACCGTACAATTTACGCGAACCATCTGCGCCTTCTTTATAATCACCTAACGCAATGGATGACCCTGCACCAACAGCTGAACCTAAACCAGCTGCACCACCAGTTAGATAACCCGCAGCTAACTTAGATAAACTTGACCCGACATTGGTAAAATTAATAAGGCCTACACCACTACTAATATCACCTAATGCCCATTGAACCCCTAATTGATCCGCATCATCACCAGCCACCTCAATAATTGCAGCCTCAATCAAAACTTGTTGACGACGAATATCCAACTGTTGAATAGCAGCTTCTATTTCTCGCATTAACTGAGGATCAGCCTTCACCACCAAAGCATTTTGAGTACTATCCGCAATAATACTCACGCCACCACCATTAAAGCTTGTAACACCACCATTCTGGCTATTGTTCGAACCACCATTTAGATTAATCGACGGTGTTGAAATAGAAGATGATGAACCTGTTGAAGAACTAGAGTTTTGATTATTCGAAATCAGATTGTTAATTGAGTTACTAGATGAGGAATTACCACTATTTGATGATGACGATGAAACTGACTGTCCTGTTACTAGGCCTTGTAAAATTTCAGCTAAATTTTTCGCACTCGCATATTTTAAACGGAAGACCTTGAGTCCACCTAAACGATCAGCCGAAGGAACATCCAACATTTCAATCATGTGACGTAAACGTTTACGTGAGTTTGGGTCACCTTTAATCAAAATACGGTTGGTACGGTTATCCGCGATCACACGTACACGAGAACCAATAAAATCTTTTGAAGCACCTGTTGCACTCATTGTTTCCAATAAGCCAATAATTTCCTCAGCTTGACTCGATTGCAAAGTAATCGCTTCAATATCATTTTGACCAGTGCCGTCTAGATTACGCACAATACTTTCAAGCTGATAGATATTGGTTGCACGATCTGAAACAATTAATGCATTAGTCCCAGCCACAGCAGCCAAATGTGCAAACTGTGGCATCAAAGGACGTAACGCAGGAATCAAATCATTCGGATTGGTATTCTCTAACCAAATGACACGCGTAACGATTTGATCACCACCCGCTCGACTGCGCGCATCGTATGGAATCCCCGAATTTTTTGCATTGCTGTCAGGGACAAGCTTAACCGTATTTCCAGAAGGGAGTGCCACCACACCATTGACATTTAACACCCCTAAAAAAAGATCATAAACTTCATCTTTATTTAAAGGCTTGTTTGAAATAACCGTGACATTTCCGCGTACGCGTGGATCAACCGCAAAGTTTTTACCCGTAATGTCAGCCACTTCATTAATAAATGCCGTCAAATCCGCATCACGTAGATTAATCTTCCATGTCTGTGCTTGCACATTGGTACTGATTGTCGCAACTAAAGGCGCTGCAGCAAGTAATGCCCAAAGTGGACGTTGATGATTCAATAAAGCCATAACCTGCACTTATTCCTAACTTATGTGGTGACGTTCCATCACTAAAAACTTTGTTGTATGGTCATCACTTGATCACCACGTTTTATTTCTATTTTGGCATGTCCTTCACGACGCACTTGCTCTAGTAATTGTACGTCACTGAGTCCTTGCCCTACTGTTTGACCGTTGATCGATAGAATACGATCACCTGAACGTAAACCCAAAGTGTTTTTTAAACTGATTGGTGTACGATCTGATATTTCATAGCCATCTGCACCACCACCGCTCACACCCATATTTTTTAAGTATTGTTCACGGTTTTCCTGCATTTGTTGGATGGCCTGACCTAAAGCAGATTGCGGTGTATTTTGCGTAGCTTGCTGAGGTGCAGAAGAAGGTGGTGCTGCATTATTCGTACCACCTAATACTGGCGCGATTGGTTGGTATAACCCTTTATCTAAGCCTTTAAATTTCACTTCACGCGTTGCGCCATTACCTTGTCTCAAGATCACATGATCCCAGTAGACCTCAGCCAACTGATAAGACGTCGAACCAACTGTTTCGCCTACACGATAGCGCTCTGCAATATCATTTAACTTAATTACCGCCGAAGACAAATAACTTGGATAACCAAGTAACACACCTTGTAACTCCAAATTGGCATTATCATCCGCTGAGGTTGTTGCAGGTTCGTTAAATAAAGCAAAAGAACTAATATTTGGGACTTGAGCTTGCTGCGAACCTAATTGCACTCGATCAAACTGCATCGGTTGTGGTGGTGCGATCACCCACCAAAATAATGATGCGAGTTTCCAACATAACCATAAAATTAATAATGCGAGAACCAAACCACTTAACTTATCTAATTTCTGCAAACGTATCTGTTGCATTTTTTGAGTGATGACTTTCATTAAAAACCACCCTGCAATAACGGTTGGCGTGAGCTGACCACATAAGTGTCTAAACCCGCTTTACCTTGATAGGATGGAATATTAAGAAGCATTCGCTGGGTAAGTTGTACGTCCAACATTAAGCCAGCATCTAAACTGAGATTTGCCATTTTTTGGCTACGTTGATCACGAACATCTATTTGTAATTGTCCGTTTTCATCTTTCATTTCAGCAACTAAAGAAGGCATATTCATACGATCTTGGCGCTGACCGAATGTATAAGTCAATGCACCACCGCCCCAATTTAGCTGCCCTTCAGTTGCACTGAATCCTTTTTCTTTTTGATAATTCAACTGCACATCTTTTAACTGAATCGCATTTTCTGGCCATTGCCAGTTAGCGAAGTATTTTAAGGTTTCCGGTGAAATTTCACCTTGTAAATCCTTAATCATGATTTTTTGGCCTAGACCATAGCCAAAAACCCCATTGAATTGAGTATTGCCACTATGAATATCAAGATGAGCACCGAGGCGCAATAACAGCAAATCTAAAGGGCGTGTTTTCCAATGAACAGAACCACGCAATTGACCACGTTGCCAATCTGCCTGCCCTTGCCAAATGTTACCGCTGACATTATGTAATATTTGATTATTTTTTGAAAATTTCGCAATTAACCATGTCGCTGGAATCTGTAAAATAATAAAAATTAAAAATGCAAAAATGGCGAAAATCCACCATCTCCATTGCTTGGTCTTTTTTTTCATTCAACCCTTACCAACATGCAAAATATCATCCGTGTTGAGACACTCGCTCTATAAATGACATTATGCATACTTTTTCAACATCGCCAATTCTCTCATATAAAAAAACCAAGCTTTTTAAGCCTGGCTTTTAATGAAGGATAAAATCATCGTATGACAAAACGATGACTTTCAAACTTGATTAGATTAAGAAATCTTCAAGTTTTGCACCTTTTTCTAATTCTGCAACTAACCAGCGTGGTTGCTTACCACGACCAGTCCAAGTTTCTTCAGTATTATTTTTATTGCGATAACGTGGCTCTACAGCTTTACGTGTTGTTTTTTTACGCTTTTGCTCGCCTACTTCCAATAACTCTTCTACGCTAAAGCCAACTTTTTCAGCAATCGCGATAATTTGATTATAAGCATCTTCAATTGCCTGATCTTTTTTACTCGCAATTAAAGCCTCTGCTTCTGCTTGCAAACGTTTTAGATCTTCAACAGACAAATCACTAATATCTGGTTTCATTAGAACCACTCCAACTCAAAAGGGGATATATCACTCAAAAATAAAAAATGAATTAAAAATTCAATTCAATATTAATTTATATACAATTAAATAATCAATATTAAAATAGTCGACTTAATCACAAGACCTCAATAAATCAGCTTATATTTACAATAAAGCTAAGAAAAATCCTAAATTTAAGTCAAAATATTTAATCAAACTTAAGAACTATAATAAAAAAATTTAACACTTGGTTATTATAAATATTAATTGAATCTTAATTTTTATGAAATATTTTACCTATTGGATAATTTATACAGTTACTATAATTTCTGTTGACCATCAATAACAACTGTATAAACCTTCGCAATAAAATACCAAAATAGACATAATAGTCTTTATAATTATTAATGGGATACTAGATTATGCCCAGCATTAGATTCGAGTTGAATAATCTTATTTCGGATTGAATCAGGAATATTAACTTTCTTTGAGTCATGCTTCGTCACACAGACAAGTACAGCTTCTCCTGTAGCAACTACTTGGTTTTGTGCTTTGCTCCATAAGACATAATGCATACGAAAAGCACTATTCCTTAACTCCTCAATTCTCGCACCAATATGCAGCACATCTGGATAAAATACAGGACTTAAGTATTTACACTGACTAGATGCAACAACCGTCAATATATCTTGATCGAATATATTTAAAGCCATTAAATAAGCAATTCGGGCACTCTCAATATAACGATAATACTGTACATTATTTACATGTCCAAAAGCATCCATATCACCCCAAGCAACGGTTTGCTCATGAACGATAGGATAGACAGACAACTCTTTCATATTTACACTCATATCTTAAAATTAAGAAAATTAACATCATTTTCAAAGATTAAATTCAACTGTCTGATTAAATCAGGGTTATCATCCAGAGTTGATTTAATCCGTAGATAACTCATTAGAATATTATCTGGGTATAAAGCCAATAGCTGTTCTGCCTCAGATTTACGCTCAGTTGCCATATAAACATGCCATTTCGCAAATGTTAGCATCGGGACACTGGTATATTTTTGTTCAAGCTGAAGAATACGCTGCTCAACATAGGGATAATCTGGAATTTGCTTTAATAACTGCTGTTGGAACCAAAGATAAAATACTTCTGGGTCAAAATGCTCTTGCAACAAATGTAAAGCCAGATCAGCATGCTGAAGCCCCATTTCTGGCATACGTGCCAACAGTTTTAGCCATAATACTTTACTGCTGTATGGACGAAGCTGAATCTCTGATTGCAATGCCAAATAACGCTGTTGTAGCAGTGCTAAGTCATCCACTGAAGCCTGTTCAAACTGAATTAAGAGTTGCTGCAACCACAGGTCACGATGCTCTGCATCTAATAAACCATGCTGTGTTGTCTGCAAAAATATCCAAGGTTTTTGTAAGGCTAATTTCCCCCATAATGCAGTCATCCGCTGTTGATATGCATTTTCAATCTCGGTCAACCAAGGCGAAAGTTGGTGCTGAGATAAAAATTCGAGATGCGTCAGCGCTTTTTCAGTTTCTAGCCGTTCTAAAAAAATATCTATTCGTAACAATTCAGCCAATTCAAATGCCATCGGTGCTGATTTATCTAAACTTTGTAAGGCAGTATCAAAATCGCCATTTCTATAATCGAACTGTGCATCAACAATATTACTCAGCAAGCCTGACTGAGCAAAAACGCGCTCAATAAAGACTTGTTGATCTTTAGCCGCATCTAACAGCCAGACAATACCCAATTGCTCATAGGGGTGAAGTTCTTTGAAATTTAAAACAGTCTCTTTTTTACGCTGCTCTTTCACAAAGTAACGTTTACCAAACAACCATCCCAATTGAACCAACAAACTAATCACGATAAAGAGCGCAATCAGCCCCAAAGCACTACTTTGAAATTGCCAATCTCGCCAATAGATATAAACATAGCCATTTCCGTAACCAAAACTCAGTACCGCAAAAGCTGCAAATATCAACAATGTTGCAAATAAATAGATCAGCAATAAATGTTTCATCGTTATTTATCCAAGCAAACCAAGCGTTGTGAGTTTTGGTGCAGGCACGGTAGGTAAATTTGAAATTTTTTCCAATTTCATTTTCATTTGCTGGCTATCTCGATCAGGCAGATTTGCCAATATCTGCATCACCTCTAAAATTGATTTTCGATATTCAGACATCTGATTGTGATGTAAAGCTTGAGATGCTAGCAATAAACGTAGCTGAGCTTCTTTTAAGATAATTGAACGGTTAATTAAATCTGGTGCGGCACGTTGCACTTTTTCAAAACTAAACCATTTCCACCAAGCCCGATTTTCACTTTTTACCTTTTGTACGGTTGGATTATCAATCTCGGCTTGTAAACGCTGATCCAGTTGCTGCAATAAGTTATCTAGCTGCTGCTGTTGCTGAGTTTGAGCTAAAACATACTGCTGAATGGCAAGACGATCTTGCTCTATCGCTTTCATTAAACTTTGTTGTAAAGCAGGAGCCACATTGTATTGAACGATTTGTTGTTGTAGTTGGTTGAGGTGCTCTAACGCATAAATAAACTGTTGTTGATCAATAGCAAACTGAACCAACTCTAAATGTTGCTTAATTAAAATAACAGGTGCAACGCCCACCATCATCATCGGAGGTGGAATACTATTTTCAACAGGTTCTGTAGCGCGTCCACTCTGCACTTGGCGCTGTAAAGCTACAAATTGATCATTGAGTAAGGAATAACGTTGCTCAGTTTGGGCAAGTTGCTGTTGTAATTCAGGTGTTGTTTGAGAATATTGCGCGACATCATAACTAAGTTTTGCTAACCACAATAAACTTAGCAATAGAATCAAATAAACAATTTTTCTCATACCTTTCCTTGCCAGCAACGCATACGGTGAATAATCTCTGATGCAGATAACTTTTCAAGCTGAATAATGTTACTTGCTTGATTTAACAATGCTTGTGAATGTGTTAATAACTGTGTCAGTCGCTCACCAAGTGTCAAATAGATCCACTCTGCTTCTACTTGATTTTGTGAGGTTAATTGTTGCCAATTGTTCCAACTGGCTTCACTACTAATCAACACAGCAACCTGCTGATGAGATTCAATATTTTTTAAAATTGTAGGAATTTTTAGGACACTTAATTCAGGACACTGACGGCGATAAAGCACAAAATTGAGAACAGAAACCCCTTGTTGCTGTAATTGCTGCATCATGAATTGCCGCCCACCTAAACCACGCCAAAAAGCAATCTGTTTGAGCTGATCTTGTTGCTTTAAAATTGGTAAATCCAGCATGCCTTCAGAACTTTCTACCTTAGGAACGAGGCTTTCTATTTTAAATTTTGCCAATGCCTGTGCGGTTGCTTGCCCCACGGCAATCCACCGAATATGTGTTAACTGCACCAAATCAATGTTTGCTTGTTGCAGATATCGCATTCCAACCTCAACGGCTGTAGGACTCACCACAACAATCACTTGAGTTTGTTCAAGCTGCTGATAGAGCTGCTGCAACTCGATAGAAAATGGCACAGCTGTTAGTTCAAGCAATGGTAATGTTTCAACCTGATACCCCGCATCAACAAGAGCCTCTGTTAATGTTGAGGCTCTATCTTGTGGACGGGTATTGATAAATAACATTAATAAAGCGCTTTGAGCAGTTCACCAGCACCTTGCTCTAATAATCGTTGTGCAAGCTGAACACCCAATTTTTCAGCATTTTCCGCTGTGCCATCTAACTGTTCTTTCAGTAGCGTTTTACCATCAACACTGCCCACACGCCCTTCGATTTTCAACTGATTATTTTGTAAAGTAGCATAACCCGCGATTGGAACTTGGCATCCGCCTTCTAAATAGGCATTGAATGCGCGTTCAGCACGCACACAAATCGAGGTTTCTTCGTGTTGTAAAGGTTGGATAAGCTTTAATAATTCATCATCATTTGTACGGCATTCTAAACCCAATGCGCCTTGTCCCACTGCAGGTAAGCTCACAACTGGCGCTAAACAGTGACGGATACGATCTTCTAATCCTAGACGCTTTAAACCTGCACTTGCTAAAATAATCGCATCATACAGACCATCATCTAGTTTCGATAAACGTGTGCCAACATTCCCACGCAGATCAATAATTTCCAAATCAGGACGTTGCTGTAAAATCTGACATTTACGGCGCAAACTTGAAGTCCCAACTTTGGCACCTTGCGGTAACTCATCAAAATGCTGATATTGGTTTGATACAAAAGCATCTAAAGGATCTTCACGCTCGCAGATCACCGCTAAACTCAAACCCTCAGGCAAGTGCATCGGGACATCTTTCATCGAATGTACAGCCAAGTCAGCACGCCCATCGAGTAAAGCAGCCTCTAGCTCTTTTACAAATAAGCCCTTGCCGCCAATTTTAGCCAAGGGCGTATCAAGAATCTTGTCACCCTGCGTCACAAACTTAACCAATTCAACCGTTAAATCTGGATAAAGCGCATTTAAACGAGAACGAATATGCTCGGCCTGCCAAAGAGCAAGTGGGCTTTGTCGAGTTGCAATTTTTAGGGTTTTCATAAATCTAAGTTAAGTATTGATCAAAGCAATTGTTCCAAACTTAACTTGCTCATCTAAAATTGCAAGCAAAAAATCACAAAGTGTGCGCTACCCTACAGAAAACTGCCTGATTACAACTGATGCATACACTCTCGTAGACTTGGTAAGTGGCGACGACTCACCGACAAGCGCTCATCAAGTTCCCGCAAGCGCACTTGATATTGTCCCGCAGCAACCAACTCCAGTCCTTCCAAATAATCTAAAGAAACGAGTGCATTACGATGAATCCGAATAAAACGATCCGAAAATTCAAGCTCTAAGTCTTTTAACGTCTCATCAATTAATACGCTGCCATTTTTATGGCGAACCGTAACGTATTTTTGATCAGCAAGAAAATAATAAACATTTTCCAGTGGAATGAGTTCGACCCCGCGATAAGTTTTCGCAGCAATTTGATGGCGTTGGGCTTTGGTATCGTACATATCGTCTTGTTGTTGTAAACCAGTCATTTGTGCTTGTGTTAATTGAGTTAAATTATTAAAAACCTGCTGTAAGTCTTGTTGTGCAACAGGTTTAAGCAAATATCCTTGTGCTTGAAATTTAAATGCTTCCAATGCATGTTGATCATATGCCGTGCAAAAAATAATTGCTGGACGCGGATTTAAACGGCTGAGTTGTTCAGCACATTCCAAACCATTCATCCCTGGCATTTGAATATCTAATAAAACGACATCGGGCGAGTCGTTTTCAATATGATTTAACACATCCTGCCCATGATGCGCCGTCGCAATCACTTCATGCCCCATTTGGGTCACTAAACGTGACAAACGCTCTACTGCGAGAGGTTCATCATCAGCAATCAGAACTTTCATCCTCTCCTCCTTGTCACCGTTAACTTCATCCATATTTTTTATGGTTAACTCGACTTATTATTTTACTCGATAGTGGTAACTCACCACAGTCGTATATAAGGACGCTCCCCCATAGACCTGAAACTTCACCGACCGCCCATAATAAGCTTTCAAGCGTTGTTCCACATTTTCTATCGCAATACCATTCCCTTTTCTCGATTTTATTTTATCGTGAGAATAAGGGTTAGTAATGACTATACTGACTTGATTTTGCAATATTTCAACCAATACGCTGATTGTAGATGGCTGCAAAACCGATTCCACCCCATGAAAAATACTATTCTCTAGCAAAGGTTGCAACGTTAATAATGGAATCGTCACCCGTTTTAATTCAATTGGTGTCGCTTGTATGTTCCATTCTACATTTAAACGCTCACCCAAACGCATTTTTTCTATACTTAAATACTGCTGACAGAGGTCAATTTCCTCATCCAAACTCACCAATTTCAATTCTTGAAAACTCGCTCTAAATAACCGCGATAAATTGATTAGCATATTTTCGGCTTTATCAGGATCAATCGCGATCAAACTCACCACACTATTTAAACTATTAAATAAAAAATGTGGATGGATTCTAGCCTGCATTGCCTGAATACGCGCATTCAGCTCACTGTACTGCTGGTTAAGCCATTGTTCCCGCATATATAAATAGCGCAAACAGAATGCACCTAGCAAGACTCCATAGCCCAAATGCAAGCTCGCACCATGAAACAGAATTTCTTCAGAGAACTGACTCGAACGTGTCGCCCCAAATTGAATAATATTCACCGCACAAGTAGTAAATAACACAATCATCTGAAGTAAAAGAAAACCAAGTGTTAATGCAACTTTCTGGCTAAATTTGGCAAAAAATTCTTGGAAATAATCCACAAGCGCAGAAAAAGATAAAATCACCCAATTAATAAAAAACATGAATTGTAAAAATCGAAGCCATTCTAATGCTTCCCACGAGCGTGCTTCTGCAAGCGCTAAAACCATCGCTAAAACGTTACTTGCAACAATTAATTCTAATAAGTGTTGCCATTGGCCAATTTTCGTAAAAAATAAGACCCTGATGAATTCATCTGACGAGATTGCGATAACTTCTTACGTCGAGTTTCGGCAACTGCGTTTGGATTTGCTATACTCTTTTTTATTTTACTGAGCCGCCATGACCACATCTTCTCAATCCTCATCTTCAGCAAGCCCTAATCAAACCTCTGGTATGTGGGGCGGTCGCTTCTCTGAAGCAACAGATGCTTTTGTTGCAGAATTTACAGCATCTGTGCAATTTGACCAACGTTTTTATAAACAAGATATTGCTGGTTCAATTGCACATGCAACGATGCTCGCTAAAGTCGGTGTACTTACTGAAGCTGAACGTGATGACATCATTCAAGGTTTAACGACGATTAAAGCAGAAATTGAAGCGGGTAACTTTGAATGGCGCATTGACCTAGAAGACGTGCACATGAACATTGAGTCTCGTCTGACTCAACGTATTGGCATTACAGGTAAGAAACTTCATACAGGTCGCAGTCGCAATGACCAAGTTGCAACAGATATTCGCTTATATCTACGTGATGAAATTGATGACATTTTAGGTTTGCTTCTACGTTTACAAAAAGGCCTTCTCAGTTTAGCAAGCCAAAATACCAATACCATCATGCCTGGCTTTACGCATTTACAAACAGCTCAGCCTGTAACTTTTGGTCATCACTTATTAGCTTGGTTTGAAATGCTGGTACGTGATACTGAGCGCTTACAAGACTGTCGCAAACGTGTCAACCGTATGCCTCTCGGCTCAGCAGCTTTGGCAGGCACAACCTACCCGATTGATCGTGCCTATACCGCAGAACTTTTAGGCTTTGAAGCTGTTTCAGAAAACTCATTAGATGCAGTTTCTGATCGAGACTTTGCAATTGAATTTAATGCAGCTGCATCGTTAATCATGATGCATTTATCACGTATGTCTGAAGAGCTCATTTTATGGACTTCAGCACAGTTCAAATTCATCAACATTCCTGATCGTTTCTGTACTGGCTCATCAATCATGCCACAGAAGAAAAACCCAGATGTTCCTGAGTTAGTCCGTGGTAAATCTGGTCGTGTTTTTGGTGATTTAATTAGCTTACTGACACTCATGAAAGGTCAGCCTTTGGCGTATAACAAAGACAACCAAGAAGACAAAGAGCCACTATTCGATGCGATTGATACTGTCCGTGGTTCATTGATGGCGTTTGCTGACATGGTGCCAGCATTAGTACCAAATATTGAAATTATGCGTGAAGCTGCATTACGTGGTTTCTCCACAGCAACAGACCTTGCTGACTATCTTGTGAAGAAAGGTGTTGCTTTCCGTGATGCACATGAAATCGTAGGTAAGGCAGTTGCGCTCGGTGTTGCCGAAGAGAAAGATTTATCTGAATTAACACTTGAACAGCTTCAACAGTTCTCTGATCTCATTACAGCAGATGTGTTCGATAAAGCACTCACCTTAGAAGCTTCTGTGAATGCGCGTGATCACATCGGTGGCACTGCCCCTAAACAAGTTGAGGCTGCAATCGCTCGTGCACACACTCGCCTAGAACAGCTATACGCTTAAGGATTTATGATGACTAGACAAGTATTTTGCCGTAAGTATCAAAAAGAATTAGAAGGCTTAGACTTTGCACCTTTTCCAGGAGCAAAGGGTCAAGAGCTTTTTGAGACAGTTTCGAAACAGGCTTGGCAGGAATGGCTAAAACACCAAACCACGCTCATCAATGAAAAGCGCTTAAATGTGTTTGAACCTGATGCAAAAAAATTCCTTGAAGAGCAACGTGAGAAATTCTTCAACAATGATGAAAGCGTTGAGAAAGCAGAAGGTTGGACTGAGCAAAAATAAGCACTTAGTCTAATTTTACTGGTAAAAAGAGAGCTGTGTTTCAGCTCTCTTTTTACGTGATATTTACACTAGTAATAAAGCATTACAGAGTATACACACTTGTCTACATGACACTTAAATCAACTCGATCTATATTTGTATTCAGAAAGACAAAGAGATACACCGATATCTCACGTAATGCATGATATTTCTCTCCCAGACTTTTCCCCCGAAGTCTGGGATTTTTTTATTTTAAATTTACCGATAAAAAAAGCCGCAGAATAATCTACGGCTCGATATTATTTTCATTTTCCAATTATTTTTGATTTACTTTCTGCTCAATCTCTTCAATGCTGGTATGACGAACATCCATCCCTTTCGCCATATAAATGACTTGTTCAGAAATATTACGAGCATGATCACCAACACGCTCAAGCGCACGCAACACCCACATCACATTCATCACACGCGAAATATGGCGAGGATCTTCAATCATATAAGTCATCAAGGTACGTGTTGCAGATTGATATTCACGGTCAATATCAGCATCTGCCATAACAACTTTGAGCGCTTGATCCACATCTAAACGAGCAAAAGCATCTAGTGCATCATGGATCATGACACGGACTTGGTTGCCAATATGACGCGTTTCCATATAACCACGAGGAGACTCGCCTTCCTCACAAAGGTTTTGTGCAATACGTGCAATTTTTGCAGCTTCATCGCCAATACGCTCTAAATCAGTATTAGCTTTGCTCATCGCAATCACCATACGCAAATCGATTGCTGCTGGATGACGACGTGCCAAAATCAGAGTTAAACCTTCATCAATATCACGTTCATATTGATTGACCGTATTATCTTTAAATTGTACGTCGATTGCTAAATTTGCATCTGTATCGAGCAAAGAATGAATTGCATTGGCAACCTGCTGTTCAACCAATCCCCCCATTGTCATAAATTTAGTGTGCACAGCTTGTAAGTCTTCATTAAATTGTGAAGAAATATGGTGACTTAACACAGGATTACTTGGACTCACAGTATGCCTCCACTAGACACATGGAAAAATGATTGGTGATTAAAACATAATAATGATGAAAGTTTTATGACAATCAATCGCTAGATTTCATGTTTATAAACTTGTCATTATAATCACGTCAACACAACAATATAGAAATAGATAAAGAACTTTATGATGCGTATTTTCAACATATGTTTGTTATGCACCGTCTTCATCACAGGATGTCAGAAAACACCCCAAAATGCTATTGAAAACGAGCAGCAACAAAAACAACCTTCAGTTAAAACCAAGTCAGCAAATCATGAATGTCAAACTTTGAGCCAAAATCTTGAAAAGATTGGCCGTAGCAGCACCGTTGAATCACTCACTCAGGTCAATACTCAATTAAAGAAATGTATGACTCAAGCTGACAATACACAACAATTAAAATGGTTAGATGATTCAACAAAAATGTACAAACGTTTCTTGGATGCAGATACAGATGAGAAAAGTTTAGATGCGCTTTCAGAGTACTCATATAGCATTTTAGATAACGAAAATAATCATCCAGACCGTCGCACATCAACAATCCAAGTGGGCAGTCAGGAGCTATTTAAAAAACTAGCAAAGAGAGATCAATATCTGCTCAAACATCAAGGTCAAGCCTATATTGAGTTTCAATATATTGGTGAAGGTGTTTTTGAATATCGAAGACAACCTCAATATATCCTTGATATTTTCGCTCCCACTTTACCTATAGACCAACAGCGCTTTGTCAAACAAATGGCAAAGGATAACCAAGATATTCTCTACAACGATGCTGCATTAACTATTTCTTGGAGTGAGCTCGTGAGTCGAGCATTGTTTTGGGAAAACTACTTAAAACAATATCCAAACGCTAAATTCAAAACAGATGCTCAAAGTCTACTGGACGAGTATCGTTACCTGATCTTTCTAGGAGTAGACAATAGCCCTGTTTCGGATGAGTTTGCTCCAAATACATGGATTGATCCAGATGCCTTAGCCATAATTAAAGCCCTAGCAAAACGCACAGACACTGACCTTGCTTCTACTGCACAAAAATTCTTGGATTTTATCGCGACACCAATAGAGCAGCGATCTGAGAAGTTTCAAATTGTCAGTGACTCAGATATTCATGAGGCTTCAGCAACAAGTGAGAGCCATGAAACACCGAATCCATATGAGCAATTAAAATCGTTATTGCAGCTTTCCTCACCTTGGGAAAAGGACCATCAAAAAGACTGTCACGTTGATGCAATTTGCATTCAAATTTGACGAGAATTAAACAAGCATTTTTTTTAAATCTGCTAAGCTTTGGACATTGCTTGACGGAGCGCAGTTAACAAACTGCTGAGATTGTCTTAATACTGAGGTCACACTTCGGGATTTAAAGATGAGTACCGTTGAACCTGATCAGGTTAACACCTGCGTAGGAATCAAGCCCAACAAAAAACTTAGCCTTTATTTATCATAGAGATAAATCTGCCATTGTTTTTGGTCGTGCTTGATTCGTTAATGCCATACATAAGGATCATGCCATGAACCAATTAACGAATCTTTCCCCTGCTGATATTTCTGCTCAACATGAGCAAGACGCTAAAGATTTAACCCGTATATTACCTGCTTCGCGCAAAGTGTATGTTGAAGGTTCTCGCCCTGACATCCAAGTTCCGTTTCGTGAAATTAGTTTGACTGAAACACCCACAGGTTTAGGCGGTGAACATAATCCACCTGTGATGGTCTATGACACGTCTGGTGTCTATACTGATCCAAGCATCGAAATCGATCTCAATAAAGGCTTACCTTCTATACGCCAAACGTGGATCGAAGAACGTCAAGATACCGATGTACTGACAGGCTTAAGCTCTGAGTTTGGCCAAGCACGTTTAAAAGATATTCGTACCGCAGACATTCGCTTTGCACATATTCAAAACCCTCGCCGCGCCAAAGCTGGCAAGAATGTCACGCAAATGCACTATGCCAAACAAGGTATCATCACGCCTGAAATGGAATATATTGCGATTCGTGAAAATCAGCGTCAATCTGAAGGTGTTGATATGCGTCAACATGAAGGTCAAAACTTTGGTGCACAGAATCTAAAAGAGATTACGCCTGAATTTGTCCGTCAAGAAGTTGCTGCGGGTCGTGCCATCATTCCTGCCAATATTAACCATCCAGAATGTGAACCAATGATTATTGGTCGCAATTTCTTGGTTAAAATTAATGCCAATATTGGTAACTCAGCACTTGGCTCTTCGATTGATGAAGAAGTTTCTAAAATGACGTGGGCAACCCGTTGGGGCGCTGACACCATTATGGACTTATCGACTGGCAAGAATATTCACGAAACACGTGAATGGATTATCCGAAATTCGCCAGTTCCAATTGGTACAGTTCCGATTTATCAAGCTTTGGAAAAAGTCGACGGCGTTGCTGAAGATCTCACATGGGAAATCTTTAAAGACACCTTGATTGAGCAAGCCGAGCAAGGCGTAGACTATTTTACAATCCATGCGGGTGTGTTACTTCGTTATGTACCAATGACCGCGAATCGCCTCACTGGCATCGTGTCTCGTGGTGGTTCAATCATGGCACAATGGTGCTTAGCGCATCATGAAGAAAACTTCCTCTACACGCATTTCGACGAAATTTGTGAAATCATGAAAGCTTATGATGTGTCATTTAGCTTAGGTGATGGGTTACGCCCAGGTTGTGTTCAAGATGCCAATGATGAAGCACAATTTAGTGAACTTAAAACGCTGGGTGAATTGACACATCGTGCTTGGGAACATGATGTCCAAGTGATGATCGAAGGTCCGGGACATGTGCCAATGCATATGATCAAAGAAAATATGGATCTACAACTTGAAGTCTGTAAAGAAGCGCCGTTCTATACGCTTGGACCACTCACTACAGATATCGCTCCGGGTTATGACCATATTACCTCTGCGATTGGTGCTGCGATGATTGGTTGGTATGGCACAGCGATGCTTTGCTATGTTACCCCGAAAGAGCATTTAGGTTTGCCAAATAAGAAAGATGTTAAAGATGGCATCATTACTTATAAAATTGCAGCTCATGCAGCCGACTTAGCCAAAGGTCATCCGGGTGCTCAAGTTCGTGACAATGCTTTATCTAAAGCACGTTTTGAGTTCCGCTGGGATGACCAATTCAATCTGAGCTTAGACCCTGATACAGCACGCAGTATGCATGATGAAACACTTCCGAAAGAAGCACATAAATCAGCGCACTTCTGTTCAATGTGTGGACCTAAATTCTGCTCGATGAAAATCACACAAAATGTGCGAGATTATGCTCAAAATCAACACAATGCCAAGCAGTCAAATGATGCAGAAACAGATGTTGAAGCAGGTCTCAATGCCATGAAAACCGCTTATCAGGAACATGGTCAAAAACTGTACCACAAAGTGTAAATCGACTAAAAAAAGATTTTCCCGCGAATCATTCTCGGTTAGGATGAGATATGTACAATCTCATCCTGATTGAAGATGACCATTCTTGATCACGCCAGCTATTCAGCATCCGACGTTACGATAGAATCTCGAGAGTTTTTATTTCGAGGATTCATTCAAGTTGAGAAAGTGAATATTCGACATCGATTATTTAATCGCTCGGATTATTCACCTTTGATTCAACGTGAACTCGTACATCGTCCAGAAGCCGCTGGCGTTTTATTATATGATGATCAACAACAGCGCTTTGCATTGATAGAACAATTTCGTATTGGCGCGTTGAATGACGTTGAATCAGCATGGCAACTTGAAGTAATTGCTGGTGTACTTGATGGAGATGAATCTCCTGAAATATGTATTCGCCGTGAAAGTTTAGAAGAATCAGGTTGTGAAATAAAAGAATTACAACATTTATTTAGCTTCTACCCTTCTGCTGGTGCATGTTCAGAATTCTTTCATCTCTATGTGGCAGAAGTAGATCTACCTTTAACAGGTGGAATCTTTGGTATGCCAGATGAAGGCGAAAATATTCAACTTCATTTATTTGATTATTCTGAGTTAACACTCTTATTAAAAAACGGGCGTTTGAGAAATGCACCTGTGATCATGGCATTACAGTGGCTTGCTCAACATTTACAACAACGATAAAAATCTGAAGGGGGTAAGACTGTGACTTTTCAAGTCTCAACATTATCACAAAAAGATTTTGTGATGGTACAGATTACCGATACACACTTATTAGAGTATCCGCATTTGGAATTTGTCGGGATGCAACCTGAGCAAAGTTTCCGTGCAGTAATCGACTTGATGCGCCAACAGCACTCTGAAATTGACCTAATCGTCCATACTGGTGATTTAGCACAAAATCCAACACCTGTGACGTACCATCGTTATCTCGAACATATGAATACCTTGGGAATTCCATTTTTTCATACACCGGGAAATCATGACGATGTAGCCTATTTTCCATTTCATGAAACAGAACCGACCAAACCGACCGTTGTTGAAGTAGGTAACTGGCGCATCATTTTATTAAACAGCGCGCAACCAGAACGTATCGATGGGAAAATTGCAGACATTCAATTACAGCAACTCACTCAATTACTAACTGAGTTAAAAGATTGTTATGTGATTATTGCATGTCACCATCATCCGTTTGCAATGCAATCAGCTTGGATTGATCAACATAAACTCAAAAATTCTTCTGATTTATTAGAGACGATCGAGCCATTTAATAATGTTAAAGCAATTGTATGTGGGCATGTGCATCAGGATTCGATCAATACTTGGCAAGGCGTAGAATTCTTATCTACACCTTCGACATGCATCCAGTTTAAGCCAAAAAGTGACAAATTTGCTTTAGACGAAGAACACCCTGGTTATCGCTATATCCGACTTAAATCCAATGGTGAAATAGAAACTCAAGTCTATAGACTATCAAATTCGCAGCGGATGAGTAGTTCTGAAGTTTTAGGCTATGACTAAACTTTTGATTACAAATCACATCCTAGATTTCTCACGAAATCTAGACAGGAATGACTACCATCTTGCTCAAAAACTCTATATGATGTCGACCCTTGATGGGAAAAACCATCTTCGGTTTCTATAAAAACACTTGCATATCACCATATTTTTTGCGTATAGATAGTACGTGTATGATGAGGAATGCCCTATATGGCGAATGACAACCAAAATCAAGTCTTGGACGAACAGACAGCAGTGATCGACGATCAAAAATCGACTGTAAAACGTGTACGCAAAACCAAACCAAAAGCTTCTGAAGGCGGTACAACTGCTAGCTTGTTTGGAATCGAACCTTATCAGCCGAAAAAAAATGAAGAATACATGTCTGATGGACAACTTGAGCATTTCCGCCAAATCCTAAATGCATGGAAAGCTGAGTTAATGTCTGAAGTTGATCGCACATTGAATACAATGCAAGATGAATCAAGTGCACTACCTGATGTCAATGACCGAGCAACTCAAGAAGAAGAGTTTGCGATTGAGCTACGTACACGTGATCGTGAGCGCAA
Source organism: Acinetobacter sp. NBRC 100985 (assembly GCF_000241225.1). Lineage (NCBI taxonomy): Bacteria > Pseudomonadati > Pseudomonadota > Gammaproteobacteria > Moraxellales > Moraxellaceae > Acinetobacter > Acinetobacter sp. NBRC 100985. The sequence goes on from NZ_BAEB01000014.1 coordinate 137,892, forward strand.
ACTTATTCGTAAAATCGAACAATCTCTTGAAACAATTCAAAGCGGTGATTATGGTTTCTGCGAAACCTGTGGTATCGAAATTGGTTTGCGTCGCTTAGAAGCTCGACCAACAGCAACCCAATGTATCGATTGCAAAACTTTGGCTGAAATCAAAGAAAAGCAAAATAACGGTTAATAATCCCACCCGGCCTCCCTTTAAAAAGGGAGGAGTACTGAAAATTTATAATGTTTGAGTACTCTCCTCCTTTACAAAGGAGGGGTCTGGGGGAGAATTAAAAAACACGACCATTCAATCTTTATGTCTTATATCGGACGATTTGCACCCTCGCCAACTGGCCCTTTGCATTTTGGCTCGCTGCTAACAGCCGTTGCGAGTTATTGTGATGCTAAAGCCAACCATGGTAAATGGTTGGTTCGTATCGAAGATACAGATATCCCTCGTATTTATCCAAATAGTGAAACGCATATTCTGTCTTGTATTGATGCATTTCAATTCGAACCAGATGCCGAAATTATTTTTCAAAAAGACCGTTTAGATATTTATGAGCAAGTGCTTGAACAACTCAAGCAATCACAAGACATTTACGCTTGCCAATGCACACGGAAAATGTTGGGCTCAAATCATATCTATGTCGGTACTTGCCGTGATTTGAATCTCGATTTTGAGCAACAAGCCATTCGCCTAAAAGTATCAGATCAACATATTTGTTTTGATGATCGCTTACAAGGTCAACAATGCTCAAATTTAAAATATGATCTCGGTGATTTTGTCTTAAAACGACGAGATGGCATTATCAGTTATCAACTTGCCGTCGTTGTAGATGATTATCTACAAAAGATCACGCATGTCGTTCGTGGCGCAGATTTACTCGACAATACTGTTCGACAAATTTGGCTTGGGTCATTACTTGACTATCCCAAGTTAAGCTATATGCATCTCCCATTGGCAATGAATGGTCAAGGCCAAAAATTATCAAAGCAGAATCTCGCTCAAGCCTTAGACATCAATAAAGCACCTGAATTACTTAGTGCAGCAATTCTTGCCTTAGGTCAGTCTATGGTTGAGCTCGATCAACCTCGCATAATGCTACAACAAGCTATTCAACAATGGGATATAGAACGTATTCCCAAAGGCATTTATTTAAATGACATCTATCAATAAGCAATAAAAAAGCCCTGAATTCAGGGCTTTTTGAATTTAATGCGATTAGAAGTTTGATTCTTCTTTCACTGGATTCAACTCTTGCGTTGACGCATCAATTTTTAAAATCAGACTAATCATCGCAGCACACATCATCAGAGATGTACCACCATAACTAATGAATGGTAACGTTAAACCCTTAGTCGGCATTAAACCCATATTCATGCCCGCATTCACCAGAATTTGCAGTAAGAAAATAATGCTGATTCCATAAGCCAAATAACCTGCACGCAGGTAGTTATGTTGTAAGGCACGATGTCCGATGCGAATACAGCATGCCAACATAGTAAATGACAAAACCATCACTGTCGTTACGCCGAAGAATCCAAACTCCTCACCTAAAACAGCCAACATAAAGTCGGTATGTGCTTCAGGAAGGTAGGAAAGTTTTTGCACACTATGACCTAACCCCGTACCAAACCATTCACCTCGACCAAATGCCATCAATGCATTGGATAACTGATATCCAACACCTAATGGGTCAGCCCAAGGGTTGGTAAATGAAATAAGACGTTGGAAACGGAAAGGCTCAAAGATAATCAGTGCACTAATCCCTGCGAGAATTGCACCAAGCATAATTAAGAACTGGGTTGCAGGCGCACCAGCCAAGAAGAATACACCCACCATCATCAAAACAATAACAACGGTTGCCCCTAAATCTGGCTCTGCCACAATAAAACCAACCGTAAGCGCCATCACGCCACTCAAACGCAGCAAGCCTTTCCAATGCGTTCTAACCTCTTTCGCACGGCGCACAACGTAATCTGCCGTGAAAATAGCCATAACGATTTTGGCGATTTCTGTCGGCTGTAAAGTAAAGCCACCGACTTTAATCCAACGATGCGAACCATTGACCTCTGTGCCTACAACCAATACCGCCAATAACAGCACCATGGTAACTAGCCATAAAGGGAAGGCATTTTTAAACCAGATATTTAAAGAAACACGATACGTCAAAAAAGCAACTACAGCTGCAACAACAATTGAAATACCATGACGGATCAAGAAGTAAAATGGATTCTCATGGATATACTCTGCATAAGGCATAGATGCCGATGCCACCATGACAGAACCAAAACAAAGTAAAGAAATCACACAAAAAATCAAAATATTGCGTGGTGTCATTTCAGCAGGAAGTTTAGGCAACCGATTAAATAATCTTGAAATCTTCTGCACTGTATTTTGGGCTAAATCAGCCATACTTCATTTCCTAGTTTTTATTTTCATTCAAGGCATTTACACATGCCACGAATTGATGTCCACGATCATTATAGCTTTTGAACATGTCAAAGCTAGCACAAGCTGGCGAGAGTAAAACGACATCCTCAACTCGTGTGACTGTTTGAGCAAGCTCAACAGCAGCTTTGAGCGTATCAGCATGCTGAATGATTGTAGTGCCTTGGATGGCTTGCTCAATTATCGCGGCATCTTCACCGATCAGAATGACATTTTTGACATATTTTTGTATCGCATCACGTAGTGGACGGAAGTCTTGACCCTTACCCTGCCCACCTAAAATCAATGCAAGTTTACCTTTTTTACTTCAATCGCAGCACCCAAACCATCAATCGCAGCGAGCGTTGCACCAACATTGGTACCTTTAGAATCGTTGTAATATCGGACGTTATCGACTGTTTTCACAAACTCACAGCGATGCTCCAAACCTTTAAAGGTTTTTAATGTGTTAAGCATCGATTGCATATCTAAACCAACTGCTTCGCCTAATGCCAAACATGCTAAAGCATTCGCGACATTATGCATGCCCTGAATATACATTTCAGAAGTTTTCAATAAACGTTCACGGCCTCGTGCCAACCACATTGTACCGTCTGCATCACGAAGTACACCATATTGATTCAGATCAGGTGCATTAAGACCAAAACTTTGCATTGGCGTAACATCAGGAACCAACGGACGACTGAGATTATCATCACGGTTAAACACCACTTTTTTCACACCTTGGAAAATACGATGTTTAGCTTTGTGATAACCCAACATGTCACCATGACGATCCAAGTGATCCTCACTCATATTAAGCACAACTGCAACTTCTGCATTTAAATGCGAAGTCGTTTCAAGCTGAAAACTTGAAAGCTCCAAAACAATCAGCTCAGGCTTATCTTGCAAAAGATCAAGCGCAGGGCGACCAAGATTTCCACCTACAGCAACTTTTTTACCTGCATCTTCTGCCATTAAGCCAACCAAAGTCGTTACAGTACTTTTTGCATTGGAACCTGTAATCGCAATAATTGGCGCATCTGTTGCACGGCGTAAAAGTTGGATGTCACCTACAACAGGAATACCCGCCTCAATTGCCTGTTGAATTTCTGGAAGCTGTGGCGCAAGTCCTGGACTTAAAATAATTTCTTCCGCTTGTAGCAAAAGCTCTGTATCTAATTTCCCAAAGCTTGTTCGAACGCCAGCAGAAATTTGATCATGACCCGGTGGAGTCTCTCGAGAGTCTGTTACTGCAACTTGGTAGCCCTGTCCATGTAGAAAGTTTACAGCTGATACGCCAGAGATTCCCAAGCCAGCCACAACTTTTAATCCACCACGTTGTATTAACATTTTTGCCCCATTTGATTGCAGATCACAGAATGGCAAAAATGTTAGCACTTTACTGTTTTAAATGCTTTTTCAGTTTTAGTTTTATTCCGTCTTTTTTGTGTCAGTGAGTAAAACAGAAGCGATCCTTAGCCACTTCTATTTCCTCATGGTTTATGAAGCTTCATAAATGAAGTTTTAGCTTAATTAAATTCAAAACCATCTTCTTTTTTAAAACTTCTTTTATTTAGATCTATTTTATTTTTTCAGCATAAAAAAATACCCATATCAAATATGGGTATTTATCATTTTGTTTCTTATCGCCATTTCACTGTTTGCACAGCTTCGGTACTTTTGCTGTCATTTTTTTCATCGACAGCACATCCACAACTACCACCACAGCCTACTACCACTTTGGGTTTAAGCCATTTTGCCAAACTATTCCAGCCGAATTGCTGGCAGATATTCGATAGTCCTAAAAATGCAGAGTTCGCAGTCTGAGGGAACACTTTTTTAAAGACAACGATAGTACTCCACAGCACCAATACAGCAACAATTAAGTATTCAAACATAAGCGTCTCTCCAATGATTCCCTCCCTCTTTTAAAGGGAGGTGTAGTGGGATTTCATTACCCCCAAATGCGTGATGCGATTTGGTAGGTAAAGAAAGACATTAAATAAGCTAAACCAAACAAATAAGCAGTCATCACTGCGACATGCTTCCAAGAACCTGTTTCACGGCGAACAGTTGCCAGTGTTGCTAAGCAGTGTGGCGCATAAACAAACCAAACCAGCAACGATAAGCCTGTAGCTAAAGACCAACCTGAGCCATCAGCACTGATTAAATGTGCTAAGCCTTGAGCAACGGCATCATCATCAGCACCAGATAAGGCATAAACCGTTCCTAATGCAGCAACCACAACTTCACGCGCCGCCATTGCAGGAATCAAGGCAATACAGATCTGCCAATTGAAACCGAGCGGAGCAAAAATTGGTTGCATCACATGCCCTAACATCCCTGCAAAACTATAATCAATCGCTGGCTGTGTCGCACCATCAGGTGCTTGAGGGAAGGTACATAGGAACCAAAGCAAGATTGAAAGTGCAAAGATAATTCCACCGACACGCTTCAAGAAGATCTTACCGCGATCAAGTAAACCAATACCCACACTCTTTAAATCTGGAATACGATAACTTGGCAGCTCAAGCAATAATGCATGCTGTGATTTATCTTTCTGCAAAAATTTCATCACAAATGAAACACACAATGCGCTCACGATGCCTGCCATATACAAACCGAATAACACCAAACCTTGCAGGTTAAAGATTCCCCACACGGTTTGACTTGGGATAAATGCAGCAATTAATAAAGCATAAACAGGTAAGCGTGCCGAACAGGTCATGAGGGGTGCAACCATAATCGTGGTAAAACGATCACGCGGATCACTAATACTACGTGTTGCCATAATTCCCGGTACTGCACAAGCAAAGCTTGAAAGCAAAGGAATAAATGCTCGCCCACTTAAGCCTGCTTTAAACATCAATTTATCGAGCAAGAAAGCTGCGCGTGGTAAATAACCAGATTCTTCCAACACTAAGATAAAGAAGAATAAGATCAAAATCTGTGGCAGGAACACCACCACACCGCCTGCGCCCGCAATAATACCGTCAACCACAAGACTTTGAAGCAATGGTTGGGTAATGTGTTCACCTAAAGTTTCACCTAACCAACCAAAGAAGCCTTCAATACCATCCATGAATGGTGCAGCCCAAGCAAATACCGCTTGGAACACGATAAACATCATCACCGCTAAGCTGAGCAAACCCAGCACAGGATGCAAGAAAATGCGATCTAGGAAATCTGTACGCTTATCTTCCTGATCAACGAAGTTCACCACATCTTTAAAAATCGTTTCAATTTTCTGATGGTGTTCACCCGTTAAACCACTGAGTTCAGTTTGCGGAGCGGTATATTTTTCTTGATCCAAGGCATGCAGTAAGTTTTCGATCCCTGTATTACGCACAGCCACTGTTTCCACAACAGGGACACCAAGGCGCTCAGACAGTTTTTGCGTATTGATCTGGATGCCACGACGACGCGCTTCATCCATCATGTTCAACACCACAAGAATTGGTCGACCCAATTCAATCATTTCAAGCACTAAACCCAAGTGCAACTTTAAGTTTGTCGCATCAACCACACACAAAAATGCGTCTTGTTGCCCTTCCTCAGCAATTTTACCTTGGCAAACATCACGCGTGATCTCTTCATCAGGACTCGTCGCGAGTAAACTATACGTACCCGGCAAATCTAAAACACGTACGCCTTTGCCTGAAGGAAGCTGAAAATGACCGACTTTACGCTCAACGGTCACGCCTGCATAGTTGGCAACTTTTTGGCGTGTTCCAGTAAGATGGTTAAATAGAGAGGTTTTACCGCAGTTTGGATTTCCCACAAGGGCAACACGTAACGCATCACTCATGCAGGTGCTCCTTCAACTTGAATTTCAATTTTTTCAGCTTCAGTTTTACGTAATGCAAAGCGTGTAAAACCAATTTGGATTAGGATCGGATCGCCACCAAAAACGCCTTTGGTAATGACTTGTACTTGTGTACCTGGAACAAAGCCTAAACTTTCTAAACGAATCGCCACTAAATCTGGCTGTTCAGAGTCATCAACCAAGCGATTTACCTTAGTAATCATCGCCGTTTGCTTGACTTTTAATGCTGACAATCGCACCGCTACTAACCCTAAAATCTTTTATCTTAGTATACATACAAATGAGAATAATTACCAAAAACAATATCAATGGCATTTGCTTTTGTCACACATCGACAACAATTCATTTTTCTTTTACAGTGCTCATGAATATAGGGCATCATTTATGTTAAATAAAAAACCTCGAATCCCTTCTGCGGTTTCTATTCCCAATGATCTTAGTTTTTTGCAAGGTTTTCGCGATTATCTCGTGGCTCAGACCGTGAGCCCACATACTCGTAATGCCTATTTATCTGATCTGATTCAATGTAGCGAGTTACACAAAAATCAAACCTTGCCAGAATGGTCAAATGAAGATATTGCTGATGTTTTGATAGCGCTCACTAAAGCTGGAAAAAGCCCTCGTTCTATTGCACGTTGTTTATCTGCCCTTCGCCAATTTTATAAATTTCTAAGAGAACAAGGTATTCGGGATGACAATCCCGTTGCCACTCATCGATCACCTAAAATTGGTCGTGCGCTTCCTAAAGATTTATCTGAGCAAGATGTAGAAGCACTAATCAACGCACCAGATATTAATACTGTGTTGGGTCTACGAGATCGTGCCATGCTAGAGGTTTTATATGCTTGTGGACTACGTGTCTCTGAATTACTTAATCTACGTTTAGAACTGATCAATTTAAAACAAGGTTTTCTTCGTATTACAGGTAAAGGTAATAAAGAGCGCCTTGTTCCTTTAGGTCAATATGCCTGTGATTGGATTGAAAAATATTTAGCAGACTCACGACCACAACTTTATAAAAGTAGTACTGATTATCTGTTTTTGACTCAACATGGTGGGATTATGAGTCGACAAAATTTTTGGTATGCGATTAAGCGTTATGCTTTACAAGCAAATATCCAAGCAGAATTGTCTCCACATACCTTGCGTCATGCATTTGCAACTCATTTACTTAATCATGGTGCTGATTTACGTGTTGTACAAATGCTACTTGGTCACAGCGACTTATCTACCACACAAATTTATACCCATGTTGCTCAACATCGTATGCAAGAATTACACACCAAATACCATCCACGTGGCTAAAATGACCTTTTATCTTAGAAAAAGATAAAACATGATTTCGTTCACAGTCACTATGCAAGATTTAACGAAGTCATTTCATTTTTTTGCTATGCTTAGCCCCTTACACACATGAATACGTACAAAAAGGTTCTTTATGTTGTTTACTCGATCTCAGCTTGTAATTGCTTGCACATTAGCATCGACACTACTCCTAAGTGCCTGCTCTAAAGAAGATGCCGCACAAAAACAAGATGCTCTTACAGCAACGGCACCCGCAACAGGTGAAGCATCAACATTAAGCGAACGCAATGCACAACAACGTTTAGTTTCAACCTTAGAAAAGAATTTTAAAACAGCCAATATCAACGCCAAAATTATTACAATCAAAAAAACTGAGGTTCCAAACCTATTTTGGATCAGCTTAGAAGGTATGGGTTCAGTCTACGCTACTGCTGATGGCAAATATATTATCCAAGGTGATGTCATCCGTTTAGGTGACAAACAACTACATAATGTCAGTGAAGCACTACAAGCTACTGAAAATAAAAAGCACTTAGCTGCACTGAAAAATGAAGATTTAATTGTTTATCCTGCTAAGGATGGCAAAGCAAAACATGTCATTTATGTATTTACCGATTCAAGCTGCCCTTATTGCCATAAACTCCATGAACACTTAGGTGAAATTACCGCAAAAGGGATTGAAGTTCGTTATATCGCTTGGCCACGTGGTGAACAATTCATGCCAACTATGCAAGCAATTTGGTGTAGTGAAGATCGCAAAGCTGCATTCGATCAAGCCGCTCAAGGCTTACCAGTGTTAGCGAATGAATGTAAAAACCCTGTACGTGAACAATATCAGCTTGGTTTAAACATGGGTGTGAATGGTACGCCAGCAATTTACAATGTCGATGGTGAATATTTAGGTGGTTATATGACACCTGATGAAATCGTTCAACGCTTAAACAAATAACCCCTCTCATCTTCTTTCAAAATAACGACTAGGGCGACAGATTAAAGATCATCTTAGCCCTAGTGTCTGCGCACTTTTTTAGCTATGATCAAGCTTCATTAAAACGATTGAATAAAATGGAGTGTGACGTGAAACCAGTTCGTCTGGCGATACTCGGTCTTGGTACTGTAGGTGGTGGAGCCCTTAAATTACTACAAGAAAATGCTGCTGAAATTAAACGCCGTACCGGTCGAGAAATTCAAATTACACACGTAGGCACTCGCCGTCCACGTCCAGATCTACAACTCGATGGAATTAAACAAAGCGCTGATATGATGGACATCGTCCGTCAACCTGATGTTGATGTAGTGGTTGAAGTTATGGGTGGCATTCACCCAGCTTATGAAATCATCATGGAAGCAATTAAGCACGGCAAACAAGTCGTGACTGCCAATAAGGCTTTGCTTGCTGAGCACGGTAACGAACTTTTCAAAGCAGCCGAAGACAATGATGTACAAATCGCCTATGAAGCAGCGGTTGCAGGCGGGATTCCAATTATTAAAGTCATCCGTGAAGGTCTTGCAGCAAACCATATCGAATGGCTTGCAGGTATCATCAACGGCACAGGTAACTTTATCCTGACTGAAATGCGTGAGAAAGGGCGTGCATTTGACGATGTCCTAAAAGAAGCACAAGAACTTGGCTATGCAGAAGCTGATCCAACCTTTGATGTTGAAGGCATTGATGCTGCTCACAAGTTAACGATTTTGGCTTCATGTGCTTTCGGTATTCCTCTTCAATTCGACAAGGTCTACACTGAAGGCATCAGCAAAATTACAGCACAAGATGTGAAGTATGCTGAAGAATTAGGTTTCAGAATCAAGCATCTCGGTATTGCGCGTCGCGCTGAAAAAGGGATTGAACTTCGTGTACACCCCACGCTCATTCCTGATGAACAACTCATTGCAAATGTAAATGGCGTTAAGAATGCGGTCCTTGTTCAAGCCAATGCCGTAGGCCCAACATTGTATTACGGTGCTGGTGCTGGTGCTGGCCCAACAGCATCTGCTGTTGTTGCTGATGTTATTGATATTGTGCGTGATATTTCATATACCGAAGACGGTGCTGGTACAATTCCACAGCTTGCCTTTGAAGCACTGACCAATATGCCAATTCTCAGTCGTGAAGAAATGACGACTGGATACTACATCCGCTTAAATGCTGAAGATCAAACAGGTGTATTAGCTGATGTAACGACGATTCTCAGTCGCGCAGGCATTAGCATTGATGCCATCATGCAACAATCTCGTCTCAAAGATTTGATTCCTATCGTGATCTTAACGGATCCAATTGTGGAATCAAAAATGGATGAAGCATTAGCACAAATTCAAGCATTACCTGCAATTCGTGGCGAAATCGTAAGAATTCGTTTAGAATCGCTCGATAGTTAATCAGGTTGAGGGAAAATGACTTCCCTCACCCCGCTCTACCTCATATTGGAACACCATCATGTCGAATGCCAATCGTTATACTGGTCTTGTAGATCGTTATCGTGACCGTTTACCTGTGTCTGCAACTACACGTGCAATTTCTTTAGGTGAAGGTAATACTCCACTGATTAAACTAGAAAACATTCCACGTCTTATTGGCAAAAACGTTGAAATCTATGTGAAATACGAAGGTCTAAACCCAACAGGTTCATTTAAAGACCGTGGTATGACAATGGCTGTGACAAAAGCAGTTGAGGAAGGTTCTAAGGCGATTATCTGTGCGTCTACAGGTAATACTTCAGCTGCGGCAGCAGCTTATGCTGCTCGTGCAGGTATTAAAGCATTCGTTTTAATTCCAGAAGGCAAAATTGCCATGGGTAAAATGGCACAAGCGATGATGTATGGTGCGATCACGATGCAAATTCGTGGTAACTTCGATGATGGTATGCGTTTAGTCAAAGAAGTTGCTGACCAAGCGCCAGTAACCATCGTTAACTCAATCAACCCTTACCGTTTGCAAGGTCAAAAAACCATTGCTTATGAAATTGTAGAAGCATTGGGTCGTGCACCTGATTACCACTGCTTGCCTGTCGGTAACGCTGGTAACATTACTGCACACTGGATGGGTTATACAGAAGCTGTAGCAAACCAGCCTGCGGATCAGTTTGAACAAGTGATCTATGATGCAACGACAGATCAATTTACAGGCCCAAAACCAGAAGGCTTACCAACAATGGTTGGTTATCAAGCATCTGGCGCTGCGCCTTTCTTACGTGGCGCACCTGTTGAAAACCCAGAAACAGTTGCAACAGCGATTCGTATTGGTAATCCACAAAGCTGGAATCATGCAAAAGCAGTTGTACGTGACTCTAAAGGTTGGTTTGATGAACTTCAAGATAGCGAAATTTTAGAAGCACAACGTTTACTGTCTATGTATGAAGGCGTATTTGTAGAGCCAGCTTCAGCTGCTTCTATCGGTGGTGCTATCCGTGATATCAAAGCAGGTAAAATTGCTGAAGGTTCAGTCATTGTATGTACAGTTACAGGTAATGGCTTAAAAGATCCTGATACTGCTATCAAGCAATGTGCTGATGCTGTAATGTTGTCTATTGATGCGACAATGGATCAAGTGAAAGATTCTATTCTTTCTAATATGTAAGCTATCTTTGATACATCAAAAAAACCTGCTACAGCAGGTTTTTTTTGATCTTTAAGCTTCAGGATTCTTTATTCATTTCATCAAACAGTTCAGCTTGCTGTTCGTCGCTTAAGTCCAATTCTTCGGCCAACTCCTGAATCAATTCTTCAACAAGAGCTTCAGCATCAAAGTCTTCATCCTCTTCTTCGCCCCAGTCATCTTCATGATAGCTATACTGCTTGGCTAGTTCGTTTTCAATCGTTTGTATTTCTTCTAAACTAATTTCTTTTATTTCAAATAAAGGCTGTTTGAGCAAAGGATTAACAGTATATAACCCCTCTTCCTCCCAACCCTGAAGAATGGTTAATGTTTGGCTTTTATTATTATATTTTAATGCCTTACTATTTTTTATTAAGGCTTGTAATAATACAGGTTGTTCCGATAAATCTTCAAGTGAACCCTTAAGCTGGATATCCTCATAATCATAATCTGCAAAAATAGTTCTGACATTAGTTTTTAATTGCTCGGGCTGATCTGCATAAGCTAAACCTGCAAAAAACTCATCATGTTCTTCCACCCATTGTTGTTTTTTGACTGACCAAAGTGCATAAAACTTCGCTTCATATTCAAACTGAACCAGTTGAAATTTCTGCATATCTGCAAGTTGAATAAATTCAAAAGTATCCTCATCACTTAGGCTTTCAGGCAGCGTATCTCGAGAAACTTCCCTCCTGATAAATATGTTCACCACAACGTAAAAAGACAAAATCATCCAATTGTTTTAATAGTGCCTCATCTGCATCAAACAATGATTCAACCTCATAGAGTGCAAAATCACGCGCCCCATTGATTTCTAGTTGCTTATAGGCTACTTCAGCTTGCTCTTTGTCTTGAAAAACTTTGTTAATACGGTTTCCTGATACATAAAAAACTTCATCGTTATAGCCAAAGTATTTTTCACGAATCACATAGGTGCTCATGTTGTTCCCCTAATTTATTTATCACAGACTTGTTTATTTTTTTGATGTAAACTTAGGTACTGAAAGATCAGCGTTGTTGATTCACAACATCATATGAGAAGCCACCACTTCTGCTTGTGCCTTAACACTAACCGATTTTAATTATTAAAACGAATATAATTTATTGATATATGACAAGTTATGTCGTTTTATTTAAGCATAAAAAAACTCTCCGTAACGAAGAGTTTTTGAATCGAATTAAGCGTATTAAATACGTTTTGGCAATGTTGCAACCCAGTTCAATAAATTCGTTGCATCGTTGGTACGTGCTTGAGAACTCGACGCACCAAGTAGCACGACAACAGCTGGACGAGAATTCACAGTTGTATGCATCACTACACAACGTCCCGCTTCATTGATAAAACCTGTTTTTGACAAGTTAATATTCCAACCACCATTACGAACCAAGGCATTCGTGTTATTCGATTTAAGAACGCGATAACCCAAATTAAAATCATAAGTTGGTGTCGTAGAGAACTGACGAATTAAACCATATTGTGAAGCAGTACTTACAAGAATTCCCAAATCACGTGCTGAAGATACATTATGTGGATCCAAACCCGTTGACTCAGCATAACGAGTCGAATTCATACCTAATTGTTTTGCTTTCGCATTCATAGCTGCAACAAATGCAGAACGACCACCTGGATATGTGCGAGCCAAGGCAGCAGCAGCAGGATTTTCAGACTTCATTAAAGCGAACAATAAGAGCTCTGCACGATTCATCGTGTCACCCACTCGTAATGTCGAGCTTGAGTTCTTGCCACCAGCACCTGCAAAGTCGATTGAATCAAGTGTGATCTCTTCAGACATATTCAAACGTGCATCAGCAGTAACCACAGCCGTCATGAGCTTAGTAATCGAAGCGATCGGCACAGACATATTACTATTCTTGCTGAATAGCACCTCACCTGTCTGCGCGTCCATCACCAACGCAGAACGTGCATTAACTGATGGCTGACTAGTCGAACCAAAGGTATCGCGAATCTGTACGCTTTTCTGCGGCGTAGCAGAAGAGGTAATTGTCGCAGAACCGCCATTACGTAAGGTTGTAGTAACCGACGTTGAACCTTGAGGGCTAATTTCTGTTTCATCATCATCCATTAACTGGCTAGCATCACTTGCTGACCAACTAATCGATGCAGACGAAGCGCCCACACTCGAAGCTGCCGAATTGTTGTTAACAACTAAATCAGCAAAGCTTGTTGAACTCCAAGCCAACAAGATAGACATGCTTAGAACATGCATGACAGATTTTTTAGAATTTTTCACGACACAATACTCAACTCAGGACGCTGCACATTTGCGCTTACTATCATTATGCCTTACATTTGAACAAATCGGGTAAAGCATTTATAGACACAATTGTGTACAACTATTCTCTAATGATGAAGAATAGGATTGCTAATTTTGTCGTTTCATTGCAAGCTAATTTTGCTTTATGTAACAAAAAACCAGTTTTTTGGAAAAAAGGAGGTCTTCTTGATCACTGTTCTTGTTGTTGATGATCATGAACTCGTACGCACAGGCATTTGCCGTATGCTAGAAGACCATCCAGATGTTGATGTTGTCGGACAAGCAGAGTCTGGAGAAGAAGCAATTGCGTTAGTACGTCAACTTCATCCACAAGTCGTACTGCTTGATGTAAATATGCCTGGGATTGGGGGGGTAGAAACGACGCGCCGCTTGTTACAAACTGCACCCGAAACTAAGGTCATTGCCGTTAGTGGCTTAGCAGAAGAACCTTATCCTTCATTATTATTGAAAGCAGGTGCCAAAGGCTATATCACCAAAGGTGCGCCTATCGCAGAAATGGTTCGTGCAATTAATAAAGTGATGCAGGGTGGGAAATATTTTAGTGCAGATATTGCAGAGCAACTTGCTAGCTCATATCTCTCTGATACCCAACAATCGCCTTTTGATGCACTTTCAGAACGCGAAATGCAAGTGGCCATGATGGTGGTTAACTGTATTAGTGCCCAAGAGATCGCTGATAAATTATTTGTAAGTGTAAAAACCGTAAATACCTATCGTTATCGTATTTTTGAAAAATTGGCAATTGATAGCGATGTCAAATTGACCCATCTTGCGATTCGATATGGACTGATTAAACCTTAATAAAGTGATCGCCTATGTTGGGAAAAATCGCTTCTTCTGTATCACAAACAGTCTATCGGCTGGGAATTTGGTATAGCGGCTATAGACTGATTATTTCAGTCAGTCTTTTGCTTATTTATATGCTCACGGCTGAGCAACTAGCCACCAACTATGACTATCCTTTTTTATATTTTTACACGCTCGTTTGCTATATCGCGCTGAATATTTTCCAGCTTTTTTTGCTCCAAGTTCTTCCAATACAAACGTCTAAACAACTGATTTTTATCTTCCTTGTAGATGTGATTTGCTTAAGCTTAATTACGTTCTCATCAGGTGGTCCTAATCTCCAACTTAGCCTGTTGTATGTCATTATTATTTTCTCCTCCGCTATTTTATTAAATGCCCAACTTTCCCTAATTATCACGCTATTCGCAGTGATTATGGTGGTTTATCAACGCTTCCTTGGTAACTTTTTTGATTACAACAACTTAAATCATTTAGGCAATAGCATTTTCCTTGCCTTTCTGTTCTTTGTCGTTCATTCAATTGGGCGAATTGCAGTTCAACGTTTTAAGATTTTAGAAACCCTAACCTTTCATCAATCCATTGAGATTCATCAACTACAAAATATCAATCGTTATATTCTCGAGCAGATTGAAGATGGTTATTTGGTCTTAGACGAAAGCAACCATATTGTGTTGACCAACCCTGCTGCCAATACGCTATTAGGCATTAATGTCCCTGTTTCTCAAGAAAAAACGCCATTAATTAAATGGCAACCTGATTTATTTGAGCTGATCAAATTCAGTGAGTTAGAAGATGGGGAAGAATTTACCTTTGAATCACAGCAAAGCCCATATACCGTCAATGTTCGCGTGAAGCATCTGGTTGTTCCAGAACAGCCTCTTTTTTTATTGATTTTGAAAGATGCGCAGAAACTCAATCAACAAGTACAACAATTAAAACTTGCTGCGTTAGGACAGCTTTCAGCCAGTATTGCCCACGAAATTCGAAACCCTTTAGCTGCAATTGTCCAAGCGAATGATTTATTTAAAGACAGTGATGCTCATCAACAAGAAATGCTTTCTAAAATGATCCGCAAGCAAGCGAAACGAATCGACAGCATTATTCAAGATACTTTGGGTATGGCTCGCAATAAGCCTACTGAACCACAAATTATTCATCTCGAAGAATTCTTTACCAGCCTATTAAGTGAAGATTTGGCTGATGCAAAAGATCAAATTCAATTAAATCTGCTTGAACCAGTAAATATCTTATTTGACGAAAAACAACTTCGTCAGGTGATGATCAACCTGATTCGGAATGCTCTAAGACACAATGCAGAGAATGCAGAGTTCATTCAAATTAATGTCGACTTAAATAATGGGCGTACTCGCATAGATGTTGTCGATTTTGGGACAGGAGTCGCAAAACGAGATATTTCTCAACTGTTCAAGCCATTTTTTAGTACCGAAATTAAAGGAACTGGTTTAGGATTATATCTGTCTCATACTTTTTGTGAGGCAAATCATGCAAAGCTCACTTATGTAGAGCAACAACAAGGAGCATGTTTCAGGATTGAATGCTCAAAAATTCATTGATTAGATTAGGTTTTTCGGGGAAATGGCAACTAAACAACCACTCGTTCTACTCGTAGACGATGAAGAAGACTTATGTCTTTTAATGCAAATGACGCTATCTAGAATGGGGATCAAAACTCATTTAGCATATCGTGTAGAGCAAGCAAAAAAATTCTTTACTGAGTTTCAATACGATGCTTGTTTGACTGATTTAAACCTCCCAGACGGTAATGGTCTCGATTTAGTTAAACACGTCACACAAAATTATCCGAATACGCCGATTGCAGTCCTTACGGCTTATGGCAATATGGATACGGCGATTGCAGCACTGAAAGCAGGTGCTTTTGACTTTGTCAGTAAACCGGTCAATCAAACCCATTTAGATCAGCTCATTCAAAAAGCTTTAAATCGACCGCAACCTGAGCAAGAAGCTGCTGAAACAGCCTTAGAAAATAAGCTCTTGATTGGACGTTCTGCTCCTATTCAACAATTGCGTATTGCATTAAAGAAAATCGCCCGTTCACAAGCGCCTGTTTTCATTACAGGTGAATCGGGAACAGGGAAAGAAGTCGTTGCAAACCTTGTGCATCGTTTAAGCAACCGCAGTGAAGGTCCTTTTATCGCAATTAACTGTGGTGCTATTCCAACAGAGCTCATGGAAAGTGAGTTATTTGGGCATAAAAAAGGTAGCTTTACTGGTGCAACCCAAGATAAACAAGGGTTAATTTTATCAGCACATGGCGGTAGTTTATTTCTAGATGAAATTGCTGAACTGCCATTAAGTATGCAAGTAAAACTCTTGCGTGCCGTGCAGGAGAAAAAAATTCGCCCTGTTGGTTCTGATCAAGAGATTGATGTTGATTTCCGCGTGATTAGTGCCAGCCATCAAGACTTAGAATTACTTGTGCAGCAAGGGCGTTTTAGACAGGACTTATTCTTCCGTATCCATGTCATGGATATTGTTCTGCCTCCGTTACGTGAACGCGGTCAAGATATCTTGTTATTGGCAAATCACTTCATTCAAAAAATTAGTCAAGAGTGGGAGCTTCCTGCAAAATCAATTTCTTCGAGAGCAGAACAGTTTTTACTACAACAGTATTTCCCAGGAAATGTACGTGAATTACGTAACATCATCGAACGCGCCATTACCTTAAGTGATGATGAAACGATTGATCTTGCTCATTTACAAACTGCACCACTACGTAGTCCAATTCTTGCTCCTGCCGCATCACTTTCCGCGCCAGAAGAAGTTGAATATGTACAACAGAGTCCAAGCCCAACCATGAGTTCTAAAAAGCTTCCTCCAGAAGGGTTGGAACGCTATTTAGAAAATATTGAAAAAGAAGTTTTACTCAATGCATTGAATTTAACGCATTGGAATCGAACTTTAGCGGCGAAGAAACTTGGAATGACATTTAGATCATTACGTTACCGCTTGAAAAAATTTGGTTTAGATACTGAAGACGACGAATAATCATTAAAAAAA